>JAAZAH010000195.1 GCA_012514415.1 Sandaracinaceae bacterium | reverse complement strand
TCTATCGATCGGTCGATAATAACAGCCGCCCCCAGCAGTTCTCCTTCAATACGCCTTATGGGGCGTCTTCGGCGAACGCCTGCGGTCGAGTGACGGTCTCGGGCTTCCACGTCGCGGGATCGAATACCCCGGGGCGCGGCTATTTCCCCGGTCATTGCGGAGCCGGAGAGCTGAGCCCGCAGGAGAAGATCCTCGCCTATATGCTCTTCGATCTCGCCGCGTGCATCTCGGACGGCGAAGACATCGAGCCGCCCGATTGCACGCCGCTCCCGCACGAGTTCCTCTGTGGCGAGGGAACGTGTGGGGAAGTGCCCGATGGTTGTGGCGGTCTCTACGATTGCGGGAAGCAGCCGCTCACCTGCGCCGAGCTCGAGGCCGAATGCGGCTTCCCGTCCGATGGCTGTGGCGGCTTCGCGAACTGCGGCGGTTGCGAGAACCCCCTCCATACATGCGACGCGAACTATAAGTGCGTCCAGGCGGGCTACGGTCCCGGCTGATCGACGGCGGAAGCATGCGAACGCCCCCTTCGATCCGCGCGAGGGGGCGTTTTGCATTTCTTCTCACCACCCTCGGCTCGAACCCTCCGAATCGCGGCAGCATTCAAGCCGCTCGGGCTTGCCCAAGGGCACCTGACCTTCTATCGTGGCAGTCCCGAGGTGAACCGTTATGCCTTCATTCGATATCGTCTCCGAGATTGATAAACACGAGCTCGACAACGCCGTTCAGCAAACGCGGCGTGAGATCGAGACGCGATTCGATTTCAAAGGGACAGACGCCTCCATTGAGCAAACCGAAGAGGGGCTCGTCCTTCGCGCCAATTCCGAGGGCAGGGTCGACGGAACTTACTCGGTGCTCCAAGATAAAGTGCTGCGGAGGAAGCTTTCTCTCAAGATCCTCGATCCGCAGAAGGTGCAGCCCGCTGGCGGACAGATGTACCGTCAGCTCGTCAAACTCCGTGAAGGGATCGCCACCGAAAAAGCCAAAGAGATCGTTAAGATCATCAAGGACAGCAAGCTTAAGGTTCAGGCGTCGATCCAGGGAGAGACCGTGCGCGTAACTGGGAAGAAACGCGACGATCTTCAGGCGGTAATCGCCATGCTCAAGGAGAAAGACCTTGAGCTGCCTCTCCAGTATAAGAACTTCCGGGATTGATGAGCCGAAGCGCAGGCGCCGCCCGCCTCCGTGTGGGCTATCAGGGTGGACCCGGCGCGTTCAGCGAGACCGCGGTGCTGCGCCATTTCGCGGGCAAACTCGAAGAACAGCCCACGGCCATTGGTTATCGGGATTTTCGCTCGATGCTCGAGGCGGTCTCAAAGGAGGAGCTCGACTGCGCGCTCCTGCCGGTCGAAAACTCGATCGCTGGCTCGATCCACGAGAGCTACGACCTGCTGAGAACGAGTGGGCTTCACATTGTCGGTGAAGAGATTCTCCGCATCGTGCACTGTCTGATCGGCCTTCGCGAGGTCCCGCTCGGATCGCTCAAACGGGTCTATAGCCATCCCGTCGCACTCGCGCAGTGTCGCGAGTTCATCCGATCCATTCCCGGGCTCGAGGCCGAGGTCTATCACGACACGGCCGAGGCCGTGCGCTTCATTCGCGACGAAGGCAATGAGGCGTACGCAGCCATCGCGAGTGAGCGCGCGGCCGAGCTCTATGGCCTCCCCATCCTGCGCCGCGACATCGCGGATCATCGTGAGAACTTCACGCGCATGGTTGTTGTCGCGCGCGAAGCCACCTTGCCGGCCGAAGAGGCAGCTGCGAAGACCTCGCTGATTTTCGCACTCCCCCATCAGAAGGGCGCGCTCGCTCGCGTCATCAACTTGCTTGCCGAGCGCGATCTTAACCTCGCCAAGATCGAATCGCGCCCTTATCCGAAGCGCCCCTTCGAGTATATTTTCTACCTCGATTTTGAAGGAAGCGCGGGCGATGAGCGGGTGGCGATGGCGCTGAGCGAGCTCGAAGAGATTACCGAATCGCTCCGCGTACTTGGAAGCTACGAGGCCGCCGTCCCGCGTTGAGCGGCCACGAGCTGAAGAACGAGCGGCGCCGCCTCAGCCCGCCTTCATCATGGCTTCACTGATGGCCGGGAGGAGGCAGCGCGCGGGTTCGAACGCCGGTTTATGGTGCATGAAGAAGCCGCTCAGCGTACCGAATACGCGCGCGATCAGGATGAAATCGGCCGGAAGTTTGACCACCGGATCGTCGGTCGCGGCGTTCAGGAGCGCTTCGAGTTCGCGTGTGAGATCCTCAGCGCTGCCGATGTTTTGGAGACGCTCCGGGTCGCGGAGCATGCCGAGGAGTGAATCGGCGAAGAAGAGGAGGGTCCCCGGATTGCCCGAGGCCGTCTCAAAACCGAGTCGGCTGAGGGAGCGGCCGAGGCTTTCGCGGTCGCTCGCGAGGAAGGCTTGCATAAGCCGGAGGTACTCGCGCCTTGATTCCGGGCTGATTTCGCCGATGCATCCGAAATCGATGAAGACCAGTTCGCCCTCTTCGTTGACGAAAAGATTGCCAGGATGCGGATCGGCGTGGAAGGCCCCGTCGACGAGGATTTGACGAGCGATGCTCTCGATGAGGAGCTCGAAGAGGCGAATCTTTTCGGAGTCGCCCGCGGCCTCGAGCGCCTCGGTGAACTTCACCCCCTCGATCCACTCGGTCGTGAGCACGCCTTCGGATGACCGTTCGTGGATGACGGCGGGGCCCCGGGCCCCGCGGGTCTGGGGGAGGGCGGCGGCGAAGCGCTCGGTGCGTTCACGTTCGAGGGCGAAGTCGACCTCTTCGAGGAGTGCGCGGCGAATCTCGCATTCGATGGTCTCGAGGTCGGTCGGGGGAAGCGACGAGCGAAGCGCCTCGAGGAAGGCGCCGAGGAGTTCGAGATCGAGGATGAGCGTTTCGCGGATATGAGGGCGGCGGACTTTCACGGCTGCGTGACGGCCGTCGTGGAGGCGAGCGCGGTGAACCTGGCCGATGCTCGCGGCGGCCCTGGGCTCGGACTCGAACTCAGCGAAGAGCTCGTCGAGGCTCCCGCCGAGCTCGGATTCGACGGCGGCCTTGATGGCTTCGAACCCCAGCTTGGGCGCCTGATCTTGGAGCGGCTCGAGTTCGCGAATGAAGACCTCGGGGAGGAGATCGCGGCGGGTGGAGAGGAGCTGACCGATTTTCAGAAAGCCGCCACCTTCGCTCTCGGCGAGCTGGCGGAAGCGGCGAGCGTTTTCGGCGTGGAGCTTTTCGAGGGCCTTTTCAGCGCGCGTTCGGGAAAGAAAGGCGGCTTTGGTCAGGTGGAGTCGGTAGCTTGCGGCGATCTTTCCGAGGGCGAGGCCCGCGCTGCCGAGGCGTGCGAACCGTGCGCGTTCGAAGTCGGCGCGTTCCCGAAGAAGACCGAGTTCGTCGAGGAAGCGTCCGAAATCTTCGCGAGCGTAAAGGAGGGTCTCCTCGGTGACGTCACGGAGCTTCCAGACGCTGGCTTCGATGAGCGCGAGCGAGGCGTCGAGGACCCGCAGCCACGCGACGAGGCCCGCGGGACGGCGTGAGGAGCGTTCGGTTTGAGCTGTGGAGGCTTGCATTTTTCTCCCTTTCGATTGTCTCACGATAGGTGGCTCTCTTGGATAAAGTCATGTACGTTGTGACACAAAATCTTTCTAATCGCTGAGTTTAGCCCTGTCTGTCATTGTTTTGTCATATTTTGTGATACAAATGCCGCTCCTGGGCGCGCGCACGACGGCAACCTGGGTGCGCGCGCGACGGCAACCTGGGTCTGTTTTCTGAATGGCCCGGCCCATCCCTCCAGATGCGTGCTAAAACGCAGGTTGGCGGCGCCATATGCCGCGCGCGACGATACAAAAGGAGCCACTCGATGTCCGAAGCCGGGCAAAAAGCGCCTCGACACCTCATCTTCGATACGGATGGCAACCCCACCCGCGATCGGCCGTGGATTTTCCGGACCTACGCCGGCCATTCCTCGCCTCGCGCGTCGAATGAGCTCTACCGCTCGAACCTCGAAAAGGGGCAAACCGGCCTGTCCATCGCCTTCGATTTGCCGACGCAATGCGGTTACGACTCGGACGATCCGCTCGCGCGACCCGAGGTGGGCAAAGTCGGAGTGCCGATCAATTCACTCGACGATTTCCACGTCCTCTTCGACCAGATCCCCATCGAGCGAATGAACACCTCGATGACCATTAACGGCACGTCGATGTGGTTGCTCGCCCTGTATGTGGCCCTTGCGCGAGAACGCGGCATCGACGAGTCCGCCCTCAGGGGGACGACGCAGAACGACATCGTCAAAGAGTACCTCGCTCGCGGGACGTACATCTTTCCTCCCGAGCACAGCCTCCGCATCATCGCCGAGATGTACGAGTGGTGCCTTGAGCACGTTCCGGCATGGAACGCCTCCAACATCTGCTCGTACCACCTTCAAGAGGCCGGGGCGACGCCACTCCAAGAGCTCGCCTTCGCCCTTGCAAACGCCATCGAGATCCTCGACCTCATCAAAGCGCGCGGACAGTTCGATGAGGAGCAATTCGAGCGCGCCGTCGGACGCATCAGCTTCTTTGTGAACTCGGGCATTCGCTTCATCGAAGAGATGTGCAAGATGCGCGCGTTCACGCGCTTGTGGGAGGAGATCACTCGGGAGCGCTACGGGGTGAAGAACGAGAAGTTCCGCCGCTTCCGCTATGGCGTCCAGGTGAACTCGCTCGGCCTCACCGAGAACCAGCCGGAGAACAACGCTTGGCGCATTCTCCTCGAATCGCTCGGAGTGACGTTGAGCCGCGACGCACGATGCCGCGCGCTTCAGCTCCCCGCTTGGAACGAGGCGCTTTCACTCCCCCGTCCTTGGGATCAACAGTGGTCGCTCCGGCTCCAGCAGATTCTCGCCTTCGAGACCGACCTCCTCGAATATCCCGACATCTTTGAGGGGAGCGTCGTCATCGAATCGAAGGTCGAGGAGCTTTGCCGCGGCGCGCGCGAAGAGATCGATAAAATTCTCGAAATGGGCGGAGTGCGCGCGGCCATCGAGAGTGGGTACATGAAGAGTGAACTCGTCCGGTCGATGAGCGAGCGGATGGAGAAGATCGCGACGGGCGACCTCCCCGTCGTCGGTGTCAATCGCTACACCGAGGGCATCCCCTCGCCTCTATTGAGTGGCGACGATGGCGGCGTCTTCAAGACCGACAATAGCGGTGCCGAAGAGACGCTCCGGACGCTTGAGGAGACGCGCGTCCGACGCGATGAAGCTCGGGTGAGGGCTGCGCTCGAGGCCCTGAAAGCCGCGGCGCGTGAGGGGCGCAATATGATGGAGCCCTCCATCGAATGTGCGCTCGCACGGGTGACGACCGGCGAATGGGCTGGCGCACTTCGCGAAGTCTTCGGTGAATACCGGCCAGCGACCGGGATCGAGGGGCAGCGCCTCAACCTCGAAAATGAACGCGTCGAAGCCCTCCGCCGCCGGATCGGTGCGCTCATCGACGCGATCGGACATCGACCGCGCATCGTCCTGGGCAAGCCCGGACTCGACGGTCATTCGAACGGCGCCGAGATGATCGCCGTTGCCGCTCGCCATGTGGGCTTCGACGTGATCTATTCGGGGATTCGGCTGACGCCCGAGCAGATCGTAGAGAGCGCGATCGAAGAGGACGCGGATGTAATCGGCGTCTCCATCCTGAGTGGCTCGCATCTCGAGCTCGCAGATCAGATCTTCTCGGGCCTTGAGGCGGCCGGCGCAAAAGGGCGGATCCCCGTCATCATGGGCGGAATCATCCCGAAGGATGATGGCGACGTGCTGCTCGAAAAGGGCGTGTCGAAGATCTTCACACCTGCGGATTTCGAGATCATCGAGATCATGGAAGAGATCGTCTCGGTTGTGGAGAAAGCGCGAGGCTAGCGTGGAGCTCGTCGAAGGCGCGCTCCGGGGCGAAAAATACGCGATCGCTCGTTTGGTCTCGCTCTTCGAAGATCGTCGTGTCGAGATGGCGCGAGAACGTGGCCGAGTCATCGAGGCGCTTCAGAGGGCGCCGAGTCGCCGTGTTGCGGCGATCGTCGGAATCACGGGGACGCCCGGGGCAGGAAAATCCACGCTCACGGCCGAACTCGTCTCACGCATTCGTGAGATGCGCGAGGGAATCCGCATCGCCATTGTCGCGATCGATCCCTCGAGCCATGTCTCCGGCGGCTCGCTGCTAGGCGATCGCACGCGGATGCGTCTCGCCGCCGGCGACTCGCGCGTCTATTTCAGGAGCCAAGCCTCGGATACCGCGCTCGGCGGACTGAGCCCCACCACGTTTCAGGTCATCCGCGTCCTTTTCCACCTCTTCGACATCATCTTTGTCGAGACAGTAGGCATTGGCCAAAGCGAGATCGACATTCGTTACCTTGCCGATCGCGTGTATCTCGTGATGCAGCCTCTCGCTGGCGATGAGGTCCAGTTCTTAAAGGCTGGCAT
>JAAZAH010000194.1 GCA_012514415.1 Sandaracinaceae bacterium | reverse complement strand
GCCGAGCCGCCGGCTTCCGGTCCTTTAAGAGCATGCGGCTTGCCATCCTCTTCCACTGTGGCGGCCTCGACCTCTATCCGGCCTTAACTCCGCAGACCCCCGGAGAAGCCTGAAGAGCCTCATTTCCCCATCGGGATAGGCGTGAGCGAGCTGAAGAAGAGCCAGAGTGCCTCGATCTCGATGTCGGTCATATTCGCGCCGAGGATCGACGCGATATCCATCGGCGCGCGGACGGGCTCGCCGTCGGGGCGGATGCCTTCGCGCATCACGCGGCGAAAGGTCTCGAGGTCATAGCCAGCGAGGCCGTCTTCATGGAGCGTGAGGTTCGTCGCGGCGGGCCAGTCAGGCGGTCCCTGGACGATCGCGCCACCTTCGAAGTTTTGGCGATGGCAGCCGGTGCAGACCTGCGCGAGATGCTGACCAAACTCGAGCGTGACGGCCGCCTCGGGCGGCTCGACGCGGTGAGGGCGATCATGATCGGGGATCATCCGCGCCGAGAGGGGGAACTTTCCGAGAGCGACGAGGACCCTACCGACCGGACCGAGCGCCGAAGGCGGGACCTCATTGTCGATCGGGGGTAGCGAGCCGATATAGGCGACGAGATCGCTGAGCTCGCGATCGGACATTGCCATAAAATCCTCGGAGGGCATGAGCGCCGGGCGTCCGTCGGGGCGGATGCCGTGGCGCACCAAGCGATCCCAATCGCTCGGTGTATAATCGCTCACGATGGAGCCCTTACCCGAGGTGAGGTTCGGCCCGAGGAGGCGCCCCATCGCGGGATCGTCGATCATCACGCCGCCGCTCAGATCCTCACCATGGCAATCCGCGCAGGCGTAGCGCGCGCGCACGAGGTGCCTGCCGCGCTCAATCGCGGACGCGAGCGCGAAGGCGTCCGGATCCTCACCCTCGGGGATCTCATCCGGGCTCATCGGCATGGGGACCGGGAAGTCGACCTCGTGCGCCGCGTAGCTATGACCAAGGATGGAGCCGGCGCGGTGCGAGGCGTAGGCGAAAGCCGCGCCGGCGAGCAATACGAGCAACGCGAGAGAGGCCGCGATCCGAATCAAAACCTTCTTCATCACCGTCTCCCCCCGGGGCGAGCGGGAAACATCTCACACGATCTCTCGCCGCCCAAACGCCGGGTTCAGTGAATGCGATACATGAAGCTTGAGCGCATCAAAATCCCCAAAAGGCGGGATAGACAGGATGTTCGTCATATTCCAAGGCAAAATTGGGCCTTATTTACCGAATACGCGCGACTCAAAAATCGGAACCGTGGAGAAACCGCGCGTGGAGCTCGCCGCGAGAGCGCACGCCGATCTTCTGGTAGATCGCTTTGATATGATCGCGGATGGTATGCGTCGAGATATCGAACTCCGCCGCGATCTCCTTGGCCGAGAGCCCCCGAAGGAGATTTGAGACGACCTCGATCTCGCGCGGGGTGAGCCCGTAGGAGCTCAGGTAGATTGGAGTAAGATCGCTCGCGCGAGTGGGATCGATAGTCAGCGCGAAGTGGCCCGGATGATCTTCAAATGGGCTCACGCAGAGGCGATACCACGAGCCGCTGAGGCCGCGAACGCGCGTGATGAGCGGGCCCGCCTCGGGGCGCGCCCTGACGCGCTCGATCGGCGCGATGACCGTCGGAGGGAGCGCGATCGCGCCGATGGCCGCGCCTGTGAGATCGGCGAGCACCGCCTGGGCTCCGGGCGTGCGCGCGACGACCTGACCCTCGGGATCTACCGCGAGCGTCACGGGGCCCTCCGGGATCGCTCGGCTGGTCGGGGCGATGAGCTCCTCACGGAGGATCTCGACCGCGGAGCCGGTGAGCTGACGGACGGCGTCGATCTCATCACGCGAGAACGCGCGCCCTCGATCTGCCCGCACAAACGAGGCCATCCCGAAGCAGGCGCCGCCGGCTTGAAAGACGACGCGGAGCTCATCTCCGAGCGAGATGGCCGTGAAGACCTCTCGATAGCGGCGGCTATATTCAAAGCCGTCCGGAAGGATCTCGGCGAGCGTCCCGACGCCGCTCTTCGATCGCGCGAGATCGCTGAATCGCAGGAGCTCATCGTCAGCCGCCTCGCTCCGCCAGAAAGGCGTACAGACGCTATTGTCGAGCTCGGTGAAGACGCCCCCGGTCGGAAGGAGCGTCGCAGGATCAGCGGTCATCACGGCGGCGCAATCGAAAGGCGCGACCAGCTGAATGGCGTCGATGATCGCTGAACACGCCCCCCCAGGGCTCCGATCATTACCTGACGAGAGGAGACGCTCGCGCGCTGCCTCGATCCGGTGTCTTCTCATAGTGCATCTGAACCTAACGGTTTGCGAGGCG
>JAAZAH010000193.1 GCA_012514415.1 Sandaracinaceae bacterium | reverse complement strand
GCCCCTCCTCTCGCGCTCGGTTTGATCCTCATCGCGGCGGCGCCAGGCGGAGCGCATTCGAACCTCTACGCGAAGCTTGCGGGAGGAAATATGCCGCTCTCCATCGGGCTCACCGCGACGAGCAACGCGCTCGGTGTGCTGACTATGCCGATCGTGATCTTGCTGGGGACCCTCGCCTTTAGTGGCGAAGCCAAGGTGATCCGCGTCTCGCCTCTCGAGACGATGCTCCAGCTCCTGTTCGTCCTCGCCCTTCCGCTTGCCCTCGGCATGACCCTCCGCCATCGCGCGGAGCGATGGGCGAAGCGCCTCTCGCCGATCTTGATGACGATTGCCGTCCTCCTCCTCATCTTCCTCATCGTGATGAGCGTGCGTTCGAACGGTGAGCGGGTGATGCAATTTGCGGCACTGACCGGCGCACCTGTTTTGGCGCTCAATCTCGGCGCGATGGCCGCGGCCTATCTTCTGAGCGTTCTCAGCCGCCTCGGCCGGCGCGAGACCATCACAATCGTCCTCGAGGTCGGAATCCAAAACGCAACGCTCGCCGTCGGGCTCGCCATGAGCTTGAGCGAGGATCCGGCCGTCCTCCTCCCGCCCATCGTCTACAGCCTCGTCGTCTATTTTACCGGCGCTCTCTTTTTGGGGATCGCCACGCTCACGGCTCGGCGGAGCCGAGCGGAGGCGTAAAGACAAAATCTTTACTTGCCAACCACCCCCCGGGCTAGATAGAACGCGTTCTAGAATCGCGATTACTTCAAATCGCCAACCGATGAGTCCCCACGACGCGGCAGGCTGTTCAATGCGCCGCGCATTTGGGATGAGGGCAACGCCGTGACCAAGATCTTCGAAAACATCGATATGTGCGATCCCAAGACCCACGACGATCCTTGGGAGATGCTCGAGTATTTCCGTGAGAATGAGCCGCTGTACTGGGATCCTCATAATGAGGTCTGGTACGTCTTTCGCTACGACGACATCGTCGCGATTTCCCGCGATTCGGAGACCTTCACCTCCACCGAGGGAAACCGCCCGAATCTTCCGCCCGATCCCTCGATGATTCACAAAGATGGCGAGGAGCATCGGAAGCAGCGCGGGATTGTCGCGCAGGGCTTCTCCCCGAAGTACATCCGTGAACAAGAGCCGCGCATCCGCGAGTGGACCATCGAATTTATCGAGTCGAAGCTTCCAAGCGGGCGGATGGAGATCGTCAGCGATCTCGCCGCGCGCCTGCCGATGCGCATCATCGGAACCATGCTCGGTGTTCCGGTAGAGAAGCATGACCTCGTCCTTAGCTGGATCGATCGCTTCCTCCAGGGCGGCATGGGCCCCCAATATGTGACCGAGGAGATCAACGAGGCGTACGGTGAGTTCTGCATGCACCACGAGGAGATGCTCGAGCTCGCGGCGCAGAATCCAGATGGCGACGATCTCCTGAACCGCTGGCTCCGTGCGGAGTTCGAGGGCGAAAAGCTTGATGAGGATCAGCTTCTTTTCGAGCATACGCTCCTCAACGTCGGTGGCGCCGAGACGACCCGAAGCGCGATCGCCGGCGGTCTCGAAGAGCTCGCGCGCCATCCCGATCAGTACGAGCTTCTTTATCAAAACCTCGACAATCGCGAGTTCGTCGAGAACGCATGCGAAGAGATCATCCGCTGGGTGACGCCCTTCCACAACATGTTCCGGACGGCGACGCGCGATGTAGAGATGCACGGCAAGGTCATCAAGGAAGGTCAGATGGTGGGTCTCCAATACCCCGCCGCGAACCGCGATCCGCGCCACTTCAAGGATCCGTATAAGTTCGACATCACGCGGAAGTTCGACACGAAGCATATCTCCTTTGGCTATGGCGCGCATTTCTGTCTCGGCGCCTCGCTCGCACGCATGGAGCTTCGCGTTGCCCTCGAGGAGTTCCTCTCCCGGGTGAAGAAGCTCGAGCTCGATCCGAACGATCCGCCGCGCTGGGTCTCCTCGTCGTTCGTTCGCGGGCCGGCCTATCTGCCCGTCATCGTCGAAGCCCGCTGATCTCGCGCTAAAGGCCTATGAGTGAGCGCCTCGGAGAGATCCGAGGCGTTCGCTTTTTAAGGCGCGCTCTCTCGCGCTTCAGCGCCCCCCGCCGCGCACCAAAGAG
>JAAZAH010000192.1 GCA_012514415.1 Sandaracinaceae bacterium | reverse complement strand
ATCGCCGCGCTCGCCATGAGGCATCAGCGCGGGGAGCGCGACCTCACCGAGTCGGAAGAGGGCTTCTTCGGAGGCCTTTCGTGTCTGGACGCGATCGAGTCCGTGAACGAGCGCCTCAATGGCAGCGGCGCTTCCCTCCTCTCGGAGCAGCTTGGCGAGTATCTCGCCCGAAGCAAAGCCCGCATGGGAATAGGCACCGGTGAGGGCGCTTAGCGGAAACTCCCGCCCAGCAAAGACGAGCTCCTCGAGGATGGCAGCACGTCGTTCATCCGAAGGTTCCCTCAAAACATGCGCTTCGATCCAATCACCAAAGAGGGATTCGGGAGCGTTCCTCAGGAATTGACGAACCGCCGATTCGTCCAAGCCTCGCATCGATCTGAAGAGCTTGAGGTCGCGTGCGAGAGGAAGGTGGGCCTCGAAGAGCGTTTGGCCTCGTTCGGCCCGATCAAAAAGGCTGCGCTCGGCTCGCGAAGAAGACGTCGAGACGAGCGCGGATCCCAGCCAAAGGGCAGCTCCGGCGACTAAGAGCGCGAGAAAAGTGGCTGGGGATCGACGCGGCATTTTCCAAAGAGTTGAAATCGGGGTATCTTCCCGCGCGGCGCGTGAGCAAAGCGTGCGCATCCATTCTAAGCTAGCGGCGCGCCGCAGCCTACTCCATCTTGCGGGTTCTCGCTGAATCTTGCTGCATCTGCCCCTTCTTCGCCGATTCATGGCCTTGACCCACGGCGCCCTCGTACGATGTCCCTGAATGAGCTTTCACCTTCAGCCGTCGCGCCCGGCAATCATGATGGCGTCCACCTCGGCCATCGCGCGCTCGTCCGCGCGGCCAAAGAGCGTGCCGATGAGCGCGGCCTCCGAACCATCGGCCTTTTCTTCGATCCCCACCCGACGAAGATCCTCGCTCCGGAGCGCGCCCCCGTCCTCCTCACCACTGTTGAGCGAAGGCGCGAGCTCCTCCTCGAGGCCGGATGCGACGAGGTGATCATCAAGCGTTTCGATGAAGAATTCGCGCAAACCGAACCGCGGGTATTCGTCGACGAGATTCTCGTTGGGAGCTGCGATGCGAAGGTCGTCGTCACGGGTCCCGATTTCCATTTCGGGAGAAACCGTTCGGGCGATATCAATTCGCTTCGGGCATTCGGCGAGGAGCGCGGCTTCGAGGTCGTCGTCGAGGCCCCCGTGCTCTACAAAGGCGAAGCCTCCAGCTCGACGCGCATCCGCGCAATGCTCCGCGAAGGACGCGTGGAGGATGCTGCCGCGATGCTCACCCGCTTTCACGAAAACCACGGCGTCGTCGTTCGCGGCTTTGAGCGCGGGCGACTTCTCGGGTTTCCGACGGCGAATCTTGAGCTCGATGGCACGCACCTACCGAAGGACGGCGTCTATCTCATCGCGGCGTTGGATCTCGACACGGGGCTCCGTCGCTTTGGCGTCGCAAATATCGGCGAGCGGCCCACGATGAAAGCGGGACGCTCGGTCGAGGCGCACCTCTTTGGATTTGAGGGCGATCTTTACGGTCATCAACTTCGGGTCGGTTATATTGCACGGCTTCGTGACGAAAAGCGCTTCGGCTCCATCGCCGAGCTTGAGGCGCAAATCAGACGCGATGCCGATCAAGGACGCGCGCTCGTGGACGAAGGCGAGGCGCGCTGGCGAGCGGAGGGGCTCCTTCGATGGCTATGAAGCGCGGATTTTTTGGGAAGATCGCGGAGTCTGGGCTGCGCGCAATCGTAAATCGCGCGCTCAACTTGAAGGACGCTCTCCCTCTTGCTCGTGAAGAGACGAAGGGGGCGCGCTCGAATGTCGATCCCGCGGGAGAGAGAGCGCGCCAGCGCATCCAAGAAAGCGCGCCCGCGCGCCGGCTTGGTGAAGAATCCATCGAGCACCGACAATCGGAGACCCGCCTCCACTTGCTGAGACTCGAGAAGAAAGGCGAGGTTCTTCATTGGGAAATACCGCATGACGCGATCGCGCGAGCGAGGCTTCTCCTCACCGAAAGCGCCTCGAGCGAAGACTCCATCGTAGCGTCGGCGGAGCTTCGACTCTCATTCATCGTCCTCACCGCCGACGAGGAGGCGCGCGTGGAACGAAGCGAAGCGATCATCGCGATCGAGTCCGCCGGAAAATGGCCGCTTCCCGAGCGCCCCACGGGCTCGAAGAGCCTTGCGTCCATCGGAATCGCAATGGGCGAGCGCTTTGCGTCGATCGCCCACCTCGCGATCGACGATTGATCAGGTAGCCCCCTCAAAACTCTCTCCCTCTAAATGGCGAAGACGAAATCTCGGGCATGAAGCGCCGATGAAGGGGTATGCCTCGCCATCCGCGCCATTTTCGCATTCCATTAAATCGCGCCCCGGGCCTTCTTCTCCTTGCCCTCTTTCAAGGCTGCTCCGCCGCGCCCATCCCGCTCAGCCTTGGCCTCCGGTATCGCTACCTCAGCGAGCTTCGACAAGGCGACCGACCGCATCTCGAGGACGAACACCGCCTGGAACTCATCGCCGAGATGCGCCCAGCATCGCGCACGCTCCTCGACGGTGCGCGGGCCTTTTCGTCATTCTCCGATGCTTCGAGCGTGCTCGCGGCCGGCAGTGATCACGCTTGTGCGATTTGTGATGAGAGCTTCATCGAGCGTCTCTACGAGGAGTGGTTGCTTCGCTATCGCCCCGAAAATGAAGAAGATGGCGATGCGCCCTCATTGGATGGGTTTGAGCGGATGCTCGAGGAAGGGGCGCTCGATCCCGAGCTCGAGCTCCTCATCGAAGAGCTTCTAGAGCATGAAGCCCAAACACCCGATGTTCCGAGCTCGCTCGAGGAAGATGAATGGGAAGAACCGGATGAAGATTGGAAGGCGGCCGCAGAAGAAGCGTCGGGAACCTTTACGGATGCGTCCAGACCGATCGATGAGGCGGGGGAGTGATGAGGCGCTCAAGGTCCTGGATCCGAGTTCGGCCGCGAAAAGGGAAGCTCGCAAGCGTTTCGATTGGGAGAAAGCGTGGAATCTCGGCCGCGAGATCCGATGCCACCTTTCGAGCCATCCTCATTTTCCTCGTTTCCATTCAGGGTTTTCCCGCTCAATTGGCGCACGCTCAAGGTGAAGCGCGCTCGGGCGAATCGCCCCGGAGCATCGAAGCGACGACCATGGAACCTTCGCTCCCCGCACTTCTCGCCGCCGGACTGGAGCGCCCCGGACTTTCGACACGAGAAGTCGACGAGGCGAAAAGGCAAGCGAGGCGCTCCGGCGCGCTTCCAAGGCTTACAGTACGCACTCGGAGAATCTGGGACGATTCACGAAGGGCCGAAGAGCTGGCCCAAGGCCCGCGAACGCGGGTCGATATCGACGACAATCTTCTTCTCGAGGCGCAGCTCCAATTCGATCTCGGTCGTCTGGTCTATGGCGCCGAATCGATCGCGTGGGCACGTGAAGCAAGAGAGCGCGAACATCGGAGAACGGCGCGTGCGCGTGAGATCGTCCAGCTCTACTACGAGAGGGAGCGGCTCCTTTTTGAGCTCTCGACGTTGCACGGGCACGATCGCGAATACGAGCTTCGCATCATTGAGATTGAGGCGCACCTCGACGCACTCACGGGCGGCGCACTGACGAGGGGAAGGACGCGCCCTCCAAGCTATCAACGCGAGGCCGGAGCGCGTGGGATTCACGCTCTCAGGGCTCCACAAGCGAACTCACGTGCCGTCCGCCACCCATCCAATCGCTCGCCGCGATCAGCACGCCCCCAGACTTCAAAGGAAGGGATAGAGGAGCGGCTGCCGGCGAGTGAAAAAGAAGCGATGGGCAACCAAGCCGACAAGGGAAAGGATCGCGGCAGCGAAGAGTAGAGGCCCGGCGATCAGCTGGACCTCTTGCGGAAACTCGACGAAGAGGTGAACCGAGCCAAGTGCGAGGCCCGCCATCGAGAGCGGAAGAGCGAAGCGCCAACCGTCGTTCGCACGGCCGAGGGCCGAGCGACGAAGATAAAGCCCGAAGAGCAGGACCCCGATGGATTTCAGCGCAAAGACCAGCGCGGGGAGTAGGATTTTAGAGGCGCCCGTCAGCTCGATCGAGCGTTCGATATTTCCGCCGCCCAAGAAAATCATCGTCGCAAGCGCTGAGAGGAGCGCGACATTCAAACGGGTGACGAATCCGGAGACGCCACGTTCGTGTGGGCGAAGCTCGAGACGCCCAAAAGCCGCGAGTGCGAAGGCGGGGAAGAGGAGGAAGAAGAGAGGCTCGCGGAAGAGATTCCACTGCCATGGGTGCGCTCCTTGGCCCTCGGCAATGACGCGTAGGTCGGCGCTACCGATGATGAGCGAGAAGGTCGACAGTGTGAGGATGAGCGGCGTCATCAGCGCGACCCATGGAAGGAGGCGCGAGATGAGACGGAGGCGGACATCGCGATCGAATCTCGACACGAGCCGGAGCGCGAGCGAGAAAGAAAGCGTGATCCAGAGCCCCGCGGAGAGGTTCATGCGTTCGAGGAGCACGTAGACACCGATGAACGCGAGCGTGAGGAAACCGAGGCCGAGCGCCGCGCTGAGGGCAGAAAACAAGCCCGAAAGAGGCGCACCCGTTCGCTGCTCGGCGCTCGGTAAAAAGAAGTACCAACCGAGACTCCCCTCCCCGTCTGCAGGGGCCTCGCGCGTGAGGACGGTAAAATAGCGCGCCGTCGTTGCTCCAAAAATGACAAAGGCGATGAAGAGGGCCGCGAGCGCGATGAGCGCGGTGTGGAAGGGAGCGAACATCTGCCCCGAGGCGAGCGCATGAATCTCGAGGCGAATCGGCGCGTCGCTCTCCGCGGGAACGAGAAGGAGCGGATGCGAGGGGCGATGGTTTGCGGGGGCGAGATCGGCGATGCGGTACGCACGCACGCCCGCGAGCTCGAGGATGCGATCGCCCGCTTTGAGTCCCGCTTCATCGGCCAGGCTCCCCGGCTCGACTCGTTCGATGAGGACCTCACCGCCGAGAGCGATGAGCTGAAGGCCGTAATTTCCGAAGAATCGGCGGGCGCTTTCCTCGAGCCGCTCGGCGGCGCGGAAGGCTTCTCGCGTCATGGGCTCGATGTCGAGGACTACCCCCGGGAGTCGCCCGCTCACGCTCCCGGCCTCGCCGCTGAAGCGAAGCTCGAGCTCCCCGCGAAACGTCCCGCGGCCGCCAAGCGCGGCGATGGCATGAGAATCGAGTTCCACCTCGAATTCCTCAGCGGAGCGCAGCTTTCCTCCGAAAGTCGCCGTGATCGCCGCCGCCCCTTCGCCGGGGCGAAACGTGTGTCCTCGGAGGATCAACTCCCCCTCGCCGCGAGCAGGGAACCCCTCGCCGATCACCCGAAGCGAATCGCCGTCGCGCAGGATATCGTCTCGAACGCCAAGGATCTCGATGAGTTCGGAGCCCCGCTGGGCCGCGCAGCCGCCCACGACGCCCATGAGCGCACATAGAAGGAGCCCCAAGCGAAGTTCAGGCGCGAAGCGGCGGATTGAGAGGGTGCCCAACATCGTTGCCCGATACCTCGCAAATCGCTTCTCATTCCGTCAAATATCCTGCCCGTGAAGATTCCGGCTTGACTTCTTCCGAATTCGGGTCAGGAAATGGTCCCCAACCGATTTGGGGCCGTAGCTCAGCTGGGAGAGCGCCGCACTGGCAGTGCGGAGGTCAGGGGTTCGATCCCCCTCGGCTCCACCATCCAGAACTGAACCTCAAAAAGGCGCGCCGATACCAACTCGGACCCGAAACTGAGGAGACAGAACAACCCGCCAGACTTCGCTCTCGGCGGGTTGTTCTTTTCGACCGACCTCCGAGCGCCTTTCGCCCTCCGCCGTCGAGCGATCAGCGCAAGAAATTGCCCCGATTGTTCCGAACCTCTTCGCACGTGATGATGCCGTCGCCGTCGTCATCGAACGGGACGCGCGTGGTATCGGCGCGAAGGAGCTTGAAGCGGCTATCGCTCAGGAAGTTCAGGGGCGGAATGTTGGCGTTCAGAAGCGGCGTCGAGAGCACGATGCCACTTACGCTCGCGATGCTATCGACGATGGTAAAGTCGAGATTGAGCGCGATGGTGCCGTCGATGCAAATATCATTGCGGATCGTCCCCTCGAGCTGGGGCGCGAGGCGGATCGTCGTATACGCTTCACCTTCGACCAATCCGCCGACGCCCGAGTTCGCGAAGAGCGTCACCCCGAGGTTGCCATCGCCATCGGAGTCTTGGATTCGATCGTAGTCTTCGACGCAGTCGGCCGGGCCGCCCTTCCCGCCGAGACCGCAATTCGTCCGGCTTTCATTCCAGTAGGGGAGAGGGTCCCTCGGATCGTCGAGTTCGACGCCCAAAAGCTCCACGAAGGAGTCGGGGATGAAATCATCCCCAGCGTTGATTGTGGATGGGAGGCCACTATCGAATTCGATGCGGAGCGTCGGAAGGAGTTCGGCGAGCGCATCGCTTGGTAAAATGGCGAGCTCGAGAATTCGGCTTGGGTCGGAGGGGCAGCTGCCGACCCCAGCAAGAATCGTCGGGAGCTCGAGATCGCAAAGCTGCAGCTCCACATTGGTCGAGCCGCCTTCACCCTCAGTGAGGTTGATAAGCATGACGAGCTCGGCAGGCTGGATCTGCGGGTTCGGGCAGAGGGCGACGAGCGCTCCACTCCGCGCGACGAGCTCAACCTGGAGGTTCGCGATTCCGGCCCATTGACCTCGCACATCGATACTTCCCTCGCCATCGGCGCAGATCCCATCGAAATTCGGGACCTTTCCGTCAAAATCGATTCGGCCGGGCTCCTCTTTCTCCTCTGCACACGCAACCAGAAGGATCGAAATCGCAAAGATGAAGAGGAGGCGCTGCATGATGGCTCGTCGCAAGTTCATGTCGTTTCCTGTACCTCAGCCTATCATTAAGCGGATCGAGCTTGACGCCTGAATATGACTTCTCGTATCAACGCTTCGTGTTCGGTAGACGTTCGGTCCTTCTCCTGGGGGCGCTTCTCCCTTTGCTCACGGCGGCTCCAGCGGACGCGAGTCCCGGGGATGTGTACGGCATTGGGGGGCGCGCCATCGCTCGGTCGGGCGCGGTCATGGTCGACGCGAAAGGCTCCGAGTCTCTTCATTATAACCCCTCAGGGTTAATGGAGACGGATCGCCCCGAGATCTCGCTCGGCTATCATCGCGCGTTTCACAACCTGCGGTATCGCTCCGAACATGAAGGCGAGGAGGTTGCCGCCGGGGATGCACATCTGCCCGAGCTCAACTCCCTCCAGCTGGGACTCGCCCTGCCGATCGCCAACCGCATCGCGCTCGGAGCACAGCTCTCCTTCCTCCCAACTTCGCTGACGGTCATTCGGACGCTTCTACCTGAGCAGCCCTATATGCCGTATTTCGAGAATCGGACCGAGCGGCTCTTCTTCCTTATCGGTGCCGCAGCGAGGCTCACCGATAAGCTCTCCTTTGGGCTCGCCCTCAACGTCTTCGCTCAGGTCAACGGCATCGCGCGGGCCAGCGAAGGTCCGACGCGTGATGTCGAACCGCATCTTTCGATCAACGGCCGCACGCTCATCCGGATTAACTTTGGTTTTCGTTATCTTTTCGATGAAAAGCAAGGCATCGGCTTCAATTTCAGGCAGCGCTTCGAAGCACCGATCGTCGTACAGACCGTGAACGCGGTGGGCGGCGTTCCTTTTTCGGTCGATCTCGATGCACGCACCTTGCAGAGCCCGGCACAAGTCACCCTCGGGTATTATCGGGCGATGGGCGACTTTCGGCTCGAGGGGAACTTCGGTTGGTATCGCTATAGCCAGCTCCGCGCACCGCATATCGAGGTCGAAGCAGACCTCAGTGGAATCCCGCTTTGGAGCGGCCCCATGGAAGAGATCTACCGCGATGCAATCGATCTGCGCGTCGGCGGTGAATACCAGCTCGCGCTCGCAAGCGAGCACACGCTCCAGCTCCGTGGTGGTGTCCACTATCAATCCCCCATCACACGCGAGGCCATTGGCGAGGCCAATCATCTCGACGGCCATAAAATCGGCGGATCGATCGGTGCGGGGGTAAGGCTCGCCTTCCCCCGATCCGCGCTGCGCATCGACCTTTACGGCATGTCGACCGGACTCGTCGGCACGAATAACGTCAAGGATCCCGAAGCGATGTTCGATGAAAACGAGCGCCTCGCCGGAGTCCAGACGTCCAATCCGGGCTATTCCGAGATCCGCGGCCGCGGCGGGATTTACGCCTTTGGGCTCACCCTCACCATGGAGCTTCCGGAATGAGCCGCATCTCACTCCTCACGCTCTTCGCTCTGGTCGTGGCGCTCGCATCACCGCTCACCGCGTCGGCCGATCCAAACCGACTCATCGGCTATGGCGCGCGCGGAATGGCACACGCTGGCGCGATGCTCACGGTCGAAGACCCTCTTGCAGCCGCCATCAACAACCCCTCGATGCTCGCGCTGACCGATGGGAAAATTCAACTCGGAGCCGGATATAGCTTCGCGCGCCCCGTCATCAAAGTAAACGATGCGCGCGCCGATCTCCTCGCTCCCCGCGGCGTACACGCCGGCCTCGCACTTCCCTTCTCACACAAGGACTGGGGTTTCGGGCTGGGCCTTTCGGCGCACATTCCCGATCGCTTTCTGCTTCGCGTTCACACTCTTCCCGCAACGCAGCCGCGCGCCATCATGTGGGATTCACCACCGCATCGTTTGGTCGCCAATCTCGGCTTTGCGGTCGCCTATAAAAAGATCGTTTCTCTCGGTGTCGCCGCGAGCATCTTCGGGCGGTTTGAGGGGGAATACCTCGATATCGAGATCGATGCCTCGGCAGGACGCACGCGAAGCACGGCCAACTTCAACTTCCTCTTCCCGACGCTCATCACCCCGGTGGTCGCGCTGACCGTCACGCCCACCGATTGGATCCGGATCGCCGCTCGATACACAGGAGAGGTGAACTATCACTTCAATCTTCCCATCGAAGCCGTGGTGACCATCCCCGGCACCTCGGTCGATGGACCTCTCGGTCTCTTTTTCACTGGGACCTCGACCTATGTCCCGCGCGAGGCCGTGATCGGGGCGAGCTTCGCAATCAAGCGGCTCAACCTCGGCGCCGAGCTCGCCTTCCAGAACTGGAAGGCACTCGAGAATGTCGCCGCCGGGATCATCACCGATTTTGATGAGGATGAGCTCGGCATCGAGGTCCCGGCGACAAGCTTCGTTCAGGTAGAGCCCGGCTATCGCAACACCTTCTCGCCTCGCGTAATCGCCTCGTACGCTCTCGACGTTGATATCTACACCATGACGCTTCGTGGCGGATATAGCTTCGCTCCCACACCCGTGCCCGAGCAGCGCGGCCTCACCAACTTCGCCGACTCGAACCGGCATGTCATCGGTCTCGGTGGGACCTTCGGCTTTTACTGGCCCTTCCTCAAGTCGACGGTCGAATTCGACCTTGGCGCGCAGCTTCAGCGCGTGACGCGACGCGAGATGGAAAAAGACAACCCTGTCTCGCCGGGAGGCGATCTCAGCATTCGCGGCATGGTCTACGGAATCAGCGCCGCGGGGAGGATCAGCTTCTGATGGTGCATCCTCGTCTAAATGCGCTTTTCTTCGCGCTCCTCTTCTCCGGCTGCGGACTCATCGGACTGTACGAGCTCGACGGCGATCCGGTGAGTGATGGCATCGCTCCGTACACGGCGGGAGAACCCATCAAGCTCTGCATCGGCTCGCATCTGCTCATCGATACCTCGACTCCGCCGGGTCTCTGTGAGGCCGAAGGGCGGGAGGGTGGAGGCTGCGAGTTTGATCGCGATTGCCCCTCCCCCGAATCCTGCGTCTGTGGTCGCTGCGTCGTCCAGTTCTGCGCTTCCTCATCGGATTGTCCTGAGGACGCCATCTGCGCGGGCTCACCGCGACGCTGCCAGGCGCGCTGCGAATTCGATGAAGAATGCGGTGAGTACGGAATCTGCGAAGCGAACGCCTGCATCTTCGCATGCCTCGAGAACGAGCATTGTCCCAACGGAGAGCTCTGTCTTGCAGGGCGGTGCCGAGCGATCGCATGCGGCCCGAGCGGCCCCAACTGCGGTCCTGGAGAGCGGTGTGTCGATCAGGTTTATCGCGGACGCGCCCAACATCCTGCCGCGCTGAGTCACGAGGATGGCGACGAAGTCTCTCTCTTCCTCGAGGTCCATCCTCTTGACGAGGGCATCTCTCACATCTTCCGTTTTACTAGCCCCGACGGCGTGCACTTTGATGCGGAGCCGGCCGCACCCCTCGATATCCTCCCCGAAGGCGCGACGAGCGTATCGTCACCAAGTGCGATTTACGCAGACGACGGAAGCCTCGAGCTCTATTACGAGATCGACGATGGTGCGGCGATCGCCCGCGCCGTCGATCCCGTAGGTCTCGGTGTCGACTTCGCTGAAATCGAAGGGACGCTCCTTACCCCAGGAGAGTTCGGATTGGGTGAAGGCGCGATCCGGGCCCCTTCTGCCACCCTCGCCTTCGGGCGGCGCATCCTCGCTTACGAGACCCGCTCAGGGATCGGCATCGCCGTCGAGCGTGACGGTCGGTTCGAAGCGGCCACCGAACCGGTCCTCACCGCGGGAGACATCGAAGATCCGGAAAGCTTCACCCGCGTGCGGAGTTTGAGGCAGCCCGAACTCGTACTTGATAAAGGCGCCGGTGGGCGGCTCATCCTTCGCCTCTACTTCACCGCGAACGGCATCGCGCAGGCCGTCAATCCCGGCGGCAAATTCGACGTCCGCAACGACTCGATTGCCCTCGCCGGAGCCGTCCTCGAGGAAGATCTCGCGGCATTCGACTTCCAACCCCATCCACGGAATCCCGTCTTCGCGCGCATCCAGAATTTTTCGCCGATCGACGAAGGTGCACCGGGAATCACGCCTTGGGACGGTGGATATCTGCTCTATTTCGACAGCGGAAACGGGGTTTTCGTTGCTCGCAATCCAAATCAATAAGCAGAACGCTGCTCAGCGCCTCGTCGAAGCGCACATCGAGGGAAAACCGACCCGTGCGGGGAGCTGAGAGCTGGCCCGGTCGGCTCAGCCCGCGACGGTCTCAAGGATCACGTAGGCGACCTCGTAAGGATCGATGTTGGCGCACGGTCTCCGATCCTCAAAATAGCCCGCCTTGTCGCGCTCGGTCTGCATCGGAATACGGATCGAGGAGCCGCGATCCGAGATGCCGAAACGAAACTCGGTGTACGCGCACGTGCCATGCATCCCGGTGAGCCGCTCTTCGAGGCCGCGTCCGCGGCCATAGGCGTCGAGATGCTTCTCAATCCGTTCCGGATCGCCGAACCGCTCGATCGCCTCGAGAATCTTCGCGTATCCGCCCGGCTCACGCATTTCGCGCGTCGAAAAATTCGTGTGACATCCCGCGCCGTTCCAGTCGCCACGGGCCGGCTTCGGGTCGAAGCTCACCTCAACCCCGTGATCTTCGGCGATGCGGATGAGCAGGTAGCGTGCGAGCCAGAGATGGTCGCCCACCTCGGTGGGCCCGGCGGGACCGATCTGAAATTCCCATTGCCCCGGCATCACCTCGGAGTTGATTCCCGAGATCTTGAGCCCGGCCGCAAGACACGCATCGAGGTGCCCCTCGGCGATCTCGCGTCCCTTCATGTATTCGGCGCCGATGCCGCAATAGTAGGGCCCCTGCGGCGGTGGATAGCCGTCGTCGGGGAAGCCGTAGGGTCGCCCACGGAGCATGAAGGTGTATTCCTGCTCAAGCCCGTACCACGCCTCGAGATGGCGATGCTTCTCCTCAAGTTCTGCGAGCGCGCGGCGCGTATTGGTGCGATTTGGCGTCCCATCGGTATTTTCGACTTCGCAGAGAACGAGAAGATGATCGCCTCCCCGGAGCGGGTCGGGGCAATGAAAGACGGGAATCAAGACGCACTCGGCGATCGGTCCATCGACTTGGTTGGTCGAGCCGCCATCAAAGCTCCAGAGGGGGAGCTCCTCGCCCTTGGGCATGATCTTGGTCTTGGAGCGGAGGCGAGGATCGGGGACGGTACCGTCGATCCAGATATACTCGGCCTTAATCAGCGACATGCAATCTGTACTTTAGCGTTTCGTGGCGAAGAGGAAAGATAAACGCGGCATCGTGCCACAAAAAGCCCGCGGCTCAAATGAGCGCGGGCGTAAACAAAAAAACGAGAGCACGCGCTCTCGTTTTTGGCTGGGCAATGAAAAGCCTCAGGCGCTCTCTTCCACTGGATAGACGCTGACCTTTTTACCCTTCTTCCCGCGGCGCTCGTATTTCACAACACCATCGATCTTGGCCCAAAGCGTGTAGTCCTTACCCACACCCACATTGTTTCCAGCGTGGAAGGTGGTGCCAACCTGCCGAACGAGGATGGAGCCCGCCGTGACGACCTGATCGCCGAAGACCTTAACGCCGCGGTATTGGGCGTTCGAATCGCGACCGTTGCGCGAAGAACCTTGTCCCTTTTTATGAGCCATGGTGCTTTACTCCTCAGGCCTCGATCGCCTTGATCTGAAGCTCGGTGTAGGGCTGACGATGCCCATGCTTACGATGGTAGTTCTTGCGGCGCTTCATCTTGAAGACGATCACCTTCTTCGCGCGATCCTGCGCCGTGATCTGAGCCTTCACCTTGGCGCCCTCGACCGTGGGCTTGCCGACGACGGGCTTTTCGCCGCCGATCATGAGCACTTCATCGAACTCGATCGAAGCGCCAACCTCACCATCGAGCTTTTCGACACGCAGGCGGTCGCCCTCGCTCACGCGATACTGTTTTCCACCTGTCTTGATGACTGCGTACATGGAGCTGTCCGAATTTTCTATGGGCCCGAATGGGAGGGCCGGGTAGGGGCGTGCATTGTATGGGGCATTTTTGATCTTTCAAGGGAAATCTTCGGGGCTTCTTTTCCCCCTGGGCGCTCACGCCAGTGGAAAAAAGAAAAAACGCCACCCCGCCCAGGGGAAAAGATCCCTCACCATTGGGCAAAATTCCAGAATCCGCTAGACTGCGCCGCCCATGGATGAGCCCAAAACGCGGCGAAAGAGTGATCGCGAAAAGCGTCCCGAGGAGATGCGTGACGAGCGTGTCGTCCGGCGCCCGAGATCCGAACGAAAGGCCCTCCCTGACGAGCTCCTCGAGTTTGCGCGGAGCGATGAAATGAGGCTACGCATGCCCCCGAAAGAGCGATCACCCCACCTCCTCGATCCGCGCGTTGGCGCTCCCGTACCCGGCGTCTCCAATCGTGACGCACGCGATGTGCTTGGTGTCCACGAAAAGCTCATCGACGAGCTCCTCGCCGATCGTGAAGCCGAGGGCGCCGACGACGCACTCGCCCAAGAGCTTGCCATCCTCGTCGCGACCGGGATGTATCGCGCTCGGAATTTCATCGATTTTGAGGCCTACGCCACGGCCCAACTCGGGCTCGACGTCGAAGAAGCACGTCGCCTCGCCGACGAGGGTGCCGAGGCATTGGGCTTTCCACCGGGACACGTCTTCGGGGAGCTCACCGTCGCGGCCTTCTTCCGTGCGGAAGCTGCGCTCCATGAAGCCGGGATCCACTCCATCGTCGGTCTCGCTCTTGACGAGAGCGATGGGAGCGAGCGCCTCTTAATCGACCTCGACGGCGTCCACGCCGCGCGAGCACTCCGTGCCATCGGTGGGAGGATGACCCCCATCGCCTCCGATCAAGAAAAGCTCCGCGAACGCGCCGAAGAGCGCGCTCGCCGCTGGGAGGCCTCACGTGCACCTGCGTGGGAGAACGAAGACGTCGTCGACGAACCGGGTGGAGTCGAGGGATCCGATCGCGCGAGTCCGGAGGACATCCCTCAGCGCGGAGGCTTCGCGCCGCCCCGGCCGAAGAAGAAGGCATCCGAAGATCGGAGGAAGCGCTCCTTCGATGAAAAGGGCGGGATGAAGGAACGCGATCGCTACGACGACCGCCGAAGCTTCAAACGACCGGGCGAGGAGCGCGGAGGCTTTCGTGGCCGGAAGGGTTTTGACGACCGCCGGGGCCCCGGGCGCAGGGATCGCTTCGACGACCGCCGAGGCTTCAAAGGGCGCGAAGAGGAGCGTGGAGGCTTCAAGCGTCGGGATCGCTTCGACGATCGCCGGGGCTTCAAAGGAGCAGACGACGATCGCGGTGGCTCTCGTGGCCGGGAGCGATTCGAGGATCGCGGAAGCTTTCGTGGCCGCGAGCGCTTTGACGACCGCCGGGGCCCCGGACGCAGGGATCGCTTCGACGATCGCCGAGGCTTCAAAGGGCCGGGCGACGATCGCCGAGGCCCCGGGCGACGTGGTGAAGAGCGGCACGGCGGGAGAGCACAGCGGGACGAGCTCTACACCGCAAAGAGCAGGCGCTTCAAGAAGAAGTAGCGCTCTGAGCGCGCGTCACGTAAGCACATACGCCTCGCCGAGAACGCGCCATCCCTGAACCCAGCAGATGGCGCGCAAGGCTGAGCGCTTCAGAGCTCGCGCACCCTCCGCTCCACCTCGGTGCGATCGATCGAATCCGCCGGCGCCAGCTCGAGGAATCGCTCATAGGCTTCCTTTGCCGAACGCCGATTTCGAAGCGCGCGATACGTATCGCCGAGCAAACGGTGTGCATCAGAGAGCCAAGTCGGAGCGTCTTCCTTCGCTTCGGCCACCTCGATGGCGCGCGCGAGCGAGCGCTCCGCAAGCCTCAATTGATTGTTGTCGATGTAGAGCCGGCCGAGACGATACGCGTAACGCCCCTCATCCGGCGCGAGCTGGACCGCGCGCTCGAACGCCGAAATCGCATAGCTCGTCCGATTGAGTTGCTCGAAGGCTTCGCCGAGATCCGAGAGCGCCTCATGGCGCCCGGGGCGAAGTCGAAGCGCCTTTTCCAAATCGTCGATCGCATCACGCGGGCTTCCCGTGCGAAGGGCGATTCTTCCGCGGAGCCAATATGCATCGGCGAGTGATGGATCCGACGCGAGCGCCTCCACAATCTCCCTACGTGCACCGGCGAGGTCACCCGCCGCGATGAGTGCTCGAGCGTACTCCGTCCGGAATAGCCCATTTTCTCTCTCCATCGCGACGGCGCGCGATAGCTTATCGAGCGCGTCGGTCATGTCCCCTTTGCGCATTGCGACGCGTCCAAGCTGGTGAATCAACTCCGGATGATTCGGGAGAGCCTCGGACGCGCGGAGGAGGTGCCGCTCAGCATCTTCGAGCGATCCGCTCAAAAGCTCCGCCGCCCCAGCCCTCAGAAGGAGCTCAGGATCCTCACCTCGCTCCTTAAGAGCCTCGCGATATGCCTCGACCGCACGCTCGGTGAGTCCTTTCGCCTCAAAAAGCCGCCCGCGCTCAATCGCGAGCCCAGGGTAGGAGGGATCGCGCTCCGAAAGCTGCGAAAATACGCCCTCCGCCTCATCGAGGCGGCCCAGCATGCGAAGCGCCATCGCGCGACCAAAGACGGCGTCGAGATCGTTTGCATCCAGTGCGATGGCGCGATCGAACTCATCGAGTGCCTCTGCGGGTCGAAGGCGCTTGAGCTCGGCTTGGCCGCGGAGCCTCCGAACCTCGGCCGTCATCTCCACTTTCCCCTCAGCCTCACGCAGCACCTCGGCTGCCTGCTCGGCCCGATCCGTCTCGAACAGAAGCTGGGCGAGCCCCATGTAGGCATGGAAGGTCTCCGGGCTCTTTTCGATCGCATCACGGAAAAATCGCTCGGCTTCAAGATGCGACCCCGCGCTCGCCATCGCCTCACCGGCGCGAAGCAGTACGCGTGGGTCCTCGGGATAATGCTGGACGAGCGCTGCCGCCCGATCCCGCGCATCCTCGATCTCACCAAGAGAGAGTTCCGCCGAAACAGCGCCAAGCTGCGCCTCGAGTGCGATGGGCCGGATCCCGTAGAGCTCATGAGGTTTTGCCGAACGCGCCGCCGTCTCAAACCGGATGAGCGCATCCTTCGCGCGATTGTCCCGAAGCAGGACGAGAGCCGAGCCATAAACCGGCATCGAGTTCGAAGGATCGAGCGCGTAGGAGCGCTCAAACGCCTCGAGCGCTTCCCGCCTCGCTCCGGAGCGCTCCTCGATAAAGCCAAGAATCGCAAACGCGCGGGCCCGCTCGTGCGTCGAACCGCCGAGGAGCTCCCCTTCAAACGTTTCGAGATTCGCGGCCTCACGAGCAAGCGTGCGCGCCTCATCACGCTCACCGCGAATCGCATGAAGCGTGGCCTTATCGACGCGCGCCGAGACGTGGCGAGGGCTTCGCTCGAGCACCTTCCCGAGGGCCTCGAGAGCCGTATCGATCACGCCGTCCGCGTCGGCGTCCGGGCTCACCCCGGATGCGCTCGCAAAAAGAATGCGTGCCTTTCCATAACTCGCCCGCGCTCCCGCGCTCTTACGCTCCGCCCGCTCAAACGCCACAAGAGCCGGTCCAAGCGCTCCTCGCTGAAGCGCAAGCTCCGCCGCGATCAAATCGACATAGGGATCGTCCGGAGCCTCCTCGCGAGCCAGCTCGAGAGCCGACTCGGCCGCGTCACGGTCCCCTCGAGAAAGCGCGTCAGCCGCCTTTGCCAGCTCCATCTGAGGCGCAACGAATTTCCGCTCCTCAAGGCGCGACATGATCCGCGCGATGCGCTCACGCGATGCCGCGCTCTCGCCGAATCGCCGCTGAAAGAGGACCTCATGCACGATCGATCGCGTCAGCAGAAGACGATTCAACCCCTGCTCCCGCCGAGCGCTCGCGAGCTCCTTCAGCGAGGCGCGGATGCTCTCGTAGCGATCGTCGGCCGCCCTTCTCTCGGCGCTCTCAAACACCGCAAGCGCCTCGGCCTCGCTTCCCGCGTCGGGAAGGAACTGCTCAAGATAGTATCGTCCAAAGATCCCGTGCGGCGTAAAGCCGAGTGCAGCGCCCGCGCCGGCAAGCATGACGAGCACGAGGAAGACGATGAGCGGTCCGCGAGATGCGCGCGGAGGCTCAACTTCCACCGGAACGCTTGTGGGTGTCTGCGCTCCGGCAATGTCTTCAAGCTCGAGATCGCCGTCGAAATCGAGGCCTTCGAGGCTCGCCTCTCCCCCCTCGAGCCCTTCCGTATCGAGGTTCGCCTCACCATAAGCGGCGGCGCCGAGATCGATCTCGCCATACGTCGAGGCCCCTCCTGACGGTTCAGCCACAACCGGTTCATCGAGCGCTGCATCTTTGCCGAGCGCCTCTTCAAGACTCGCCTCCGAGGGGCGTTCACCCCCCGTCTCCCCGAGCATTCCCGCGGGGATCGGCAAATCAAAGGTTTCCGCCGCGGTCGGGAGCGCCGAACGCCCGCGAGAGGGGCTCGGAAGGTCGTCAAGCGAATGTTCCGGTCTCCCCACATCCTTTGGAATCGGCAAATCGTCGAGGCTTCCTGCGCCGGACGCCCAAGGCGTCGGGGGAGGAGGCGCGAGATCATCGAGCGAGTCGCTCCGCTTCACCTGAGGCAGCTCGAGGTCGAGATCGCTGAAATCGCTTTCGTCGCGCTTTGCGCTCGGGACGGGCAGATCAAGGGAATCATCGAGTGCGCCCAGCTGTCCCGTCGACAGAGGCGGAGCGATATCGAAGCCATCGAGAGAATCGCGCGGTGCAGGGCGCTTCGAAGGCGCGGGAAGATCGAGATCTCCAAAGCCAAGGTCAAATTCTCCGCCAATCTCGGGCGAGTCCGGCGATGGAAGGTTCATCTCGAGCGAATCCTGAGGCTCGCGCCGCGCTCCACTTTCGGTCGTCGGCACCTCGAACCCAAGGAGCGAGTCCTTTTCGGACGTCTCGCGTTTTGAGGGCGCGGGAAGATCGAGATCGTCCGCGCCGAAGATGGCGGTCGCCCCACCGCGCGCAGCCGGCGGCTTGGGCGGCGCAGGAGGAGCCTTGGGCATGGCAGCCGGCGGCTTGGGAGGCTGAGGCGGGGGCGGGCCTCCCGCGAGCGGAGAGCTGCCCGGTCGCGGAGGCGCGGCGGGGTTGGGCCCCTTCACACGGGGCGGAGCGGCAGGAGCGACGCGAGGAGGAGGCGGCGCGGCAGCCTTCGGGCCCGAGTCAGCGATTTGACCGGGCATCGCAACCTGCGTCTTAAGCGGGCCTGCGCTCGGCGTTGGAGCGGCAGGAGCGGCAGCATCGCCCATGATCCCCTGCGGCCCCACGCGGAAGATCGCCGCGCACGCGGGACAGCGCATACGCATCCCGGCGTCCGGGAGGCGCGCGGGATCGAGCTCATACGGCGCATCGCAGGAGGGACACTCGACCTTCAACATAGATATTCGCTTCCTTTGAGGAGATGATCTCTAGCACGACACGCCCTCCCACTGAAAAAATAGATCCGTACCGTGATGTTGGCTCGATCAAAGCAAACCCCGGCCGCTCGCTGAAAGTGCGTCCCCTAAGGGGTTGGGAAGCACGATGAAGGGGTCAAGTCCTTCGCCGCTCGCCACGTTAAGCCGCGATTGGGAGGAAAAAAGCTTGGCGTGGTGTTATGCTCAGCGCACACGTGAAACATACGGTCACGATCGAAATCGCCGGAACGCGCTATAAGATGGTGTCGGACGCCCCGCCGGAGCGTCTCGAAGAGCTGGCGGCGATTGTCAACGCACGGATCGAGGCGTTTGGCCCGGCCGCGCAGCGTGCGGTGAATCAAGGCCAACTCATCGCCATGGTTGCGCTGGGCCTCGCCGAAGAGCTCGAACGTCAAAAGGCCGCGCGCGCCGAACTCGAGTCCAAAGTTCGTACCATTGTCGAAGACAC
This sequence comes from Sandaracinaceae bacterium, assembly GCA_012514415.1. Classification (GTDB taxonomy): domain Bacteria; phylum Myxococcota_A; class Polyangia; order Polyangiales; family Houyiibacteriaceae; genus JAAYBZ01. The sequence goes on along the minus strand of JAAZAH010000192.1, from coordinate 563 downwards.
CATCGATCGCATCGACGCTCGCCTAGCGGAGCTCCGACGGGGTCGCCCCTGAGCCTCAACATGCGTGAAAAAGACGTCGAATACCTCGAGCAGACGATCGGTCGGCGCTTCAAAGCCGCAACACGCGAGCGCATGAAAAAGCTCCGTGAGCGGACACCCGAAGAGGCGCGCCGAAAGCGCTCGGCCGCGATCGCCGAAAATCTCAAGCTTCTCCCCGAATACCGCGCCGCTCGCACGCTCCTCGTGTATTCTCCGACGCGCGGCGAAGTCTCGCTCGAAGCCATCGAAGCGCACGCAAGGAGCGAAGGAAAGACTCTTGTCTACCCGCGTGTCGTGGGCGATCGCCTGAGCCTCCACGCAGTTCACTCGCCCGATGAGCTCGAGCCCGGCGCCTTTGGCATCCTCGAGCCGGCAGAAGACGCGCCCACCGTCGCGCACGACGAGATCGAACTCGCGCTCATCCCGGCTCTTGCCGTCGACCTCCACGGGATCCGCGTCGGATGGGGTGGAGGATTCTACGATCGACTCCTCCCCACGCTACGATTCGCATTTCGTTGCGGGTT
>JAAZAH010000191.1 GCA_012514415.1 Sandaracinaceae bacterium | reverse complement strand
CTCAGAACCCTCCGGGCGCGGCGATGACGCTCGCCGTTCTGAAAAAGGATGGCGTGCTCGCCGAGAAAAGCTTTGAGTGCGTCGGAATCGCCATAAAGCGTATCGGCGCTTTCGCGGAAGATGGCGCGGATGAGGGCGGGCTCGCCAACCACGACCCACTCGGGCTGCCCGGCGAGCTTGACGCGGAAAACGGGGCCGTGCCTCTTATAACCCTCCCAAAAGAGAGCATAAGGATGCCTCAGATAATCGATGAGCTGGCGCGCCGAGGAGCGCTCGAGCCGGGGTGGCCATTCGCCCATCCCCTCAGGATAGCAACGAAGCCAGGTTCAGGGGGGGAGCTCGCGCAGCTTGACTTCGACTTTAGTGAGGCCGCTTGGGAGATCGAGAAGGAGATCGTGAGGGAAATAACCCTCAGCACGGATCGTCACGACATGTTTTCCGACGCTCAGCTCGACCGGCTCCTCTCGAATCAGCCGCGCGCTCACGCTCGGCCGCTCATCGATCTCGACGCGTGCGTGCTCGGGCTCGATCTGCATTTGAAGGTACGCCCGGCGCGCAAAGGCGCTCTCGACCTCGCAGGCCGTGGGCAGGAGCGCGAAGAGGAGCGCGAAAAGGCGGAGAGAAGCGAGTTGAAGGGGGCGAGGAGCCGGCATGAGTCCAGGAGCTCGAGCGCGGCGTGAAAGCGGCTCGAGGCCGCATATCATGCCATAACTTCGAGCGCGAGGCGCGCGATTCGACCGAAATCGCACGGCAGGTGACGAGGGCCGCCGCGCGACACGCAGGGCATCCTTAGGGAAGCTCAGCCCTTCAAACCAAGCGCGGGCCCCCGCACGCTCCCACTCTAGTCGATCTCAACTTCGAGAACCTCCCCTGTATTTGGGTCGACGACGGTTTTCGCGATTCCCCGCACGACGCCGCCAAAGGCGTTGGTACCGCGAAATTGTGTCAATACGATGAGCCGTGCGGTGCCGCTCCTCTTTTCGATCCGAAAACGTGTCTCATCATGTTTGAAGGACGATGGATCGTTCAGCCGGCTTTTGATGGCCTCCACTGACTTTGGATGCGATCCGTCCCACATGCTGAACTGCTGACGTACATCGAAATAGCTATAGAGACTTTGCTCTTTTACGAAAGCTTCAGGGTCTCTTTGAAAATTTTGAAGACACCAGCCCATGACTGTATCGAGCTCTAAATCCCCACTCTTTGAGTGGACGAAATCGCCGAGACACCGATAGAACGATTCAAAATGCTCGGAGGCGACTTCGCTGCTGGCCGCGAATCCGATCGCCAGCTCGCGTGCATCCTTGGGCGTTTTCTCGATAAGCTCAGAGAGCTTCTTCGTTTTGTTCTTTTCGTATGTTTTGATCGCGGAGCGCACCTGTCGCGGAACCTCCGTACGCTCGTTCGAGATGCCGTCCACGCGCTCATCGAGTTCATTATCTTCCGCGCTTGGAGACAAAAACACTCCGATGAGCGTCAAGGTCGTGACTGCAAAAAAGAGCTGCCTCGATCCGAGTTTCTGCTTCGAGTCTTTCCAGGTCGCCTCGCGCACCGGAGGAAGCACGAAGAGGGCAGCAATGAGAAAGAAGATCGGAGCGAT
>JAAZAH010000190.1 GCA_012514415.1 Sandaracinaceae bacterium | reverse complement strand
CGCTACCGCGTGCGTCATATGGAAGGTGCCGAGAAGGTTGTTTCGGACCACCGCCTCGAAGCCCTTCGGCGAGATCATCTGCGCGGGCGAGGGAAACTGGCCTCCCGCGTTGTTGATCAGAATATCGATCTTGCCGAAACGCTCGAGTGCTCGCTTGACGGTCTGCTCGACCTCTTCGGGCTTTCGGATATCACAGCTCGAAATCAGGATGTCCTGGATGCCCTTTTTTTCGAGTTCGCTCTTGGCCGCTTCGAGTTTTTCGAGCTTTCGCCCCGTGAGGATGAGCTTTGCACCGAGACGCCCAAGCTCTTCGGCGACACAAAGACCAATCCCCGAGCCTCCGCCCGTGACGATGGCGACATCACCTTCGAAAAGGCCGTCGACAAAAATCTGATCCATAAGACCTACCGTTCGTGAATCGACGCGCGCGATGGCGCATAGTTCAAGGATAACAGGTTTCTCAAGAAATGAACGGCGATTCAGCAGCGAATCGCCTACACTCTCAGGCGGCTTGAGGCTCGGCCTCGAAAGGACCAACTTAGACGCATGTTCGGTATCGGCGGCACAGAGCTCATCGTCATCGCGATCATCGCACTGATCGCGCTTGGGCCCGAGCGGATGCCCGGCTTTCTTAAGTTGGTTGGAAAAAGCGTCCGCGAGGTCCGGAGACAAACGCGCGAGCTGCGTTCGTCGATCGGCATCGATGAGATCCTTCAAGACGACGCCTTCCGCGATCCCCTTGGGCTCAAGGAGACGGGCGCGACGTCGAGCACGAAACGCGCGCAATGGAGCGATGAGGACCGCATCCGTGAACGCCCGCTCGATGGCGTCGATATCGAATACATCCGCAATTCCAAGGCGTTTCGCCGGAGCAATCCTTCCTAAATATGTCGGCGCAACCCGAAGACGATATCGAGCTCGGCTTTTTCGAGCATCTCCGCGAACTGCGAACGCGTGTGATCCGCGCTCTGGTCGGCATCCTCCCGGCCATTCTGGTCGCTTGGGCGTTCAAGGAGCGCATCCTCGGCGCAACCTTGGCGCCACTCATTACGGCCTACGAACGACATGGGATCGCGGCGCAGATTCACTTCTCGAGCCCGGCGGCCAAGATCGTCGCTTACCTCAAGCTCTCGATTTTGGTCGGCTTTTTCCTCGCGGCGCCCTGGATCTTCTATCAGATCTGGGCCTTCATCTCGCCCGGGCTCTATCGGCGTGAGCGTCTGATGGCGCTGCCCTTCGTCTTCGCGAGCACGCTCTGCTTCGTCGGCGGTGCGCTCTTCGGCTACTTCCTCGTTTTCCCGCTCATCTTCGATACGCTCATCGGTTTCGGCGGAGAGGTTCCGGGGCTTGAGCTCACGCCGACCCTGATGATCTCGGAGGTGCTCGATTTTATCGTGCGCCTCGTCATCGCCTTCGGCGCCGTCTTCGAAGTACCAGTCGTCGTTGTCTTCCTCGCCATCGCGGGGATCGTCGATTGGCGGACGCTCATGCGGTTTGGGCGTTATTGGGCGGTGATCGCGGCCGTTGTCGCGGCGGTGATCACGCCGCCCGACGCGGTGAGCCAGCTGATGCTTCTTGGGCCGATGATCGTGCTCTATTACATCGCCGTGCTCATCGCCTACATCCTCACCGGAGGAAAGACCCGGGAGAGCGCCGTCGATGAAGAAGGGGTCGAATACGAGCGGTAAGCCGGCGTTTTCAGACCGCCCACTTTCGGAGAAGAAGCCGCGGAGAGAACGCAGTTCCCGGTCCGCTCAGATGCGAGTTCGGGGTCCGAGGCGTGCGCTTAGGACGCCGCGCTTCGGCCCAGATGAGCCGAGAGCGAGGCGCATGGCGTCCAGCGAAGGAACGTGGCGCGTCGCGAACTGCCCCAACGCGCGAGGTT
>JAAZAH010000189.1 GCA_012514415.1 Sandaracinaceae bacterium | reverse complement strand
GAAGCTCACCGAGAGCTGATGCTCGATATCCTTCGCGGTTCGTTTTCGCCGAAAGCGCCGTGAAAAAAGATCGCCGAAAAGCCCTTCGAGCGCTTCGCCCATCGAGGAAAGATCGGCTGGATTAAAATCCGCATCGCCGGGTTGAGCGAAGCCGGCATGGCCATATCGATCGTAGCGCCTTCGCTTTTCCTCGTCCGAAAGGATGGCGTAGGCTTCGGTGGCTTCGCGAAAACGCGCCTCGGCCTCGGGATCACCGGGGTTTCGATCCGGATGGTATTGGATCACGAGGCGTCGGTAGGCGAGCTTCAGTTCATTTGCGTCGGCGTCGCGCGAGACCCCGAGAAGGCTGTAGAGATCGACGGGCACAGGAGTGAGGATTGTAAAACGCTGGAATCCCACGGCAAGCGGAAGCTTTGGAAGGTGCAAGCGTCCGCATTTTCGCAGCGAGAGTTTTTGCTATGCTCGAGAGCAATGAGTGGAAATCAACCCAGCTGGAGCCCGGCCGCGAAGGCACGACTCGCCAAGATCCCGTTCCTCATTCGACCCTTTGTCAAAAAGCGCATTGAAAGCGAAGCGCGCACTCGTGGACTCAGCGTCATCGAGGAGGCGCTGATCGACGAGCTTAAATCCAGCGAGCATCGTGGCTGATCCCATCGAGGGAGAGGACGCTTCGGCCGTCGAGTTTATCGTCGAGGAGGGCGAGGCGGGGCAGCGCCTCGATGTCTTTCTTGTTCGGCGGATCAAAGGGCTTGGGCGCGCCTCGGCCAAGCGCATGATCGAGGACGGTCGGGTCCGAATCGATGGGCAGAAGCGGCGAAAAGGAGTCCTTCTTCAGGCCGGTGAGCGCGTCACGCTCGAGGGGCCGCCGTCGCTTCCGGATTTTGACCCGATCCCCGATGAGGCGCATTCCGTCGGCATTCTCTACGAAGACGAGGATCTTCTGATCGTCGATAAGCCCGCCGGGATGCACAGCCATCCGCTCAAGCGCGATGAGCGCGGAACAGTCGCCAATGCGATCATGGCGATCGCTCCAGAATGCGTGGCCTATGGCGCGATGCGACGCGAGGCCGGATTGATGAACCGTCTCGATACCGAGACCTCGGGGCTGATGATCGTTGCGCGATCGGAGCGAGCCGCCGAGGGGATGGCGCGGCTTTTCGAGCGTGAGGCCATCGATAAACGCTATCGAGCGCTCGCGATGGGCGAGGTTCGAGCCCCGTGGTCGATCGATTTGCCCATTGCGCATCATCCGGGAGATCGACGCAAGATGGTCGCGATCTCGGTGTACGATCCCGCGCTCTCCGAACGCGCGCGACCTGCCCTCACCGAGATTCTTTCGAGCGAGATCCGCGGAGGCCATTCCTACATCGAGATCCGCGCGAGGAGCGCGCGCCGACATCAGGTGCGGGTTCACCTCTCATCGCTCGGACATCCGCTGGTGGGGGATCTTCTCTACGGGGGCAAAGCGCTCGACGGCCTCGATCGGCATTTCCTCCACGCCTCGGCGCTCGTTTTTCACCATCCGGTGAGCGGAAAAGAATGTGTTTTCAAAAGCCCCCTGCCCCAAGAGCTCCGAGACGCGCTCGGCGCGCTCGGCTTTTCCTGATGCACGAGCCTCGTTGCCTCAACGCAACAGATCATTCTGCGCGCTTCGATGGCAAAGGCGCGATGCGATGCGCATCATGGAAGTGTCATGATTTTGAGACGATTTCCGCTCGGTGGATCGCCGTGGCCTACGGTCGACCCCTTTCTGTTCATCGCCTATCACCTCGATGACTACCCAGAGGGTGGGGAAAACCTCGGGCCCGATCCCGCGCTTCTTCGCGATCACCTGATCGGACAAGATTTTGGCAATCCGGCGGGGTGGAATATGTACCACGGTGAGGTCGTGCCCGGCTTTCCGGCGCATCCGCACCGCGGCTTTGAGACAGTCACCTATGTCCGCCGAGGGATCTGCGATCACGCCGACTCTCTCGGGGCGGCGGCTCGATTTGGGCGGGGCGACACCCAATGGCTCACCGCGGGTGGCGGCATCGTGCACTCCGAGATGTTTCCGCTTCTTGAACGCGAGAAGAAGAACCCGCTCGAGCTCTTTCAGATTTGGCTGAACCTCCCCGCCGCTGATAAATACGCCGATCCGCATTTTCGTATCTTTTGGAGCGAGGAGACTCCCAAGCGGACGCAGGTCTCGGAGAGTGGGGCGCGCGCGGAGCTCGTCGTCATCGCTGGCGCGATCGGCGATGAAGAGCCGCTCGATCCGCCGCCTTCCTCATGGGCGTCGCGCCCAAATAGCGACGTCGCCATCTGGCATCTCGAACTCGAAGAGGGAGCGTCGATTGAGCTTCCAACGGCGCGGCTCGCGTCCGAGGGAACACGAAGGATCGCGTATTTTTTTGAGGGAGAAGAAGTGCGTATCGGCGAAGAGGTGCTTCGCTCGGGCGAGGGCGCGGAGCTCGATCCCAGCGCCCCCGTCGTGATCCGGGCCGAAGAAGGGGGCGCCTCGCTCATCATCCTTCAAGGTAAACCCATCGGCGAACCGGTCGCACATTATGGGCCTTTCGTCATGAACGATGATGAGGGTCTTCGGCGCGCCTTCACGGACTACCAGCGGACGCGATTCGGCGGATGGCCTTGGTCCAGCGAGGCGCCGGTTCATGATCGCGAGGGACGCTTCGCGCGCTATCCGGACGGGCGCATCGAAAGGCGCGATTAACCGAAGTCGAGGCGCTCGACGATCGCGGGCATGTAGGGATCGCGGAGGGCGCGGTAGCGTGCGCGAAGCGCGCTCCGCTCGTGATCGAGGAACTCGCCTTGATAGAGAAGATCTTCGATCTTTTGAGCAATCACGCGATTGTGGGCGCCGAGAGGGAAGCACTCGAGGTAATGAAGAAGGTGAACGATCCGCTCTCGTCCGTCGCTCGAGCGGGATGAGGCGAGCGAGCAGTGGAGATAGAGCAGATCCTCTTCGAGGGGGGTAGGGGGATCGCGATAGAACTCGCGACTCTGGAGTTCGTTGAGGTGCATCAATTACGTGATACGGACGAAGCAAAAATTGCTTCCCCCTAAAATGGGATATGCATGCCCGCTTGCGTGATCAGGCCGTTTCCATAGGCGTTCGTATTGAAGATGTACTCGAAGCCGAGGTCGAAACTGAGATCGGCCAGGCGAGGAAATCGCCCGGCTTCGAGGAAGCGCCCAAAGATCTTCATCTGTCCGCCAAGTGTATGGCTATGGAAGGCCGACATCTTTGGATCGGCGGTTCGATAGGGATCGTCGATCTGATATTCGCCGGTTTCAAGATGAAAGAATGCGGCGGACTGCTGATAGAAGCGGTAGCGGAGTCGAAGGTGCGCGCTCTCGCCGAGCGAGTGGTAGACGCGAAGCTCTGGTGTGATGGCGCGGATCTTCCAGTCGTCACGATAAAGCCGCATGTGCACGTGGAGGCTAGTCGCGATCGCGGGGAAGAGGATGGCAAGGCGTCCAGCGACCGAATGGCGTCGCCGTGAGTCGGGGTGTTTCTCGGGAAGCGGCGTTCCGGCGACCACAACGCGCCGATAGGCATTCGCCGTAAATCCATCAAGCACAACGATCTCGTATTCGCCGCCCGCGCTGACGGTTCGTGAGAGGAGCTGCGTGAGCGTCATCCCGAAACCAACGCCGGAGAGCCGTTCACGAAAATCCATGGTCGTCGGTGTGTTATCGCGACCGCGAAAAGTTTGGCGCACCTCATCTTCGAGGAAGTTCAGGCGGAATCCGACCGCGGTGTTGCGCTGGTTCATTTCGGCGCGCGCCATCAGGCTAACGGCGAGGGAGTCGTAGTCGGGCTCATGGCTTCGGCGGATGAGCGCCCCGAACGCCGCCGGATTGCCGTTGATGTCGATCCGCTGCTCGATGCGCGCCGCGACGTCGTGGCGGACCTCGGTGAATGCGACGTCTTCGAGCGCTCCGGCGGCCAAGCTCGCGCTGGTGATCGCGTCGATGAGATAAACGGCTTCGATCGTCGTGGCCGAAGGGAGGTCGAGGCGGATGCCCGCCTCGGGTGCGATCACTCGCGTACTCCGCTCGAGATAGTAGTTGTGGCGGAGCATGACGGCGCCGCTCACATCCCCGGTCAACTCGTCGGCGGCGGCGAGCGGAGAGAGCAGGGCGAGGGCGAGGCAGAAAGGAACGAGCGCTCTTCTCAATTGCAACCGCAGCCTCCGCCGCTCGAGCCGTAGCCGGCGGTCGCGCCTTCACGCGCGTCGTGGACGTGCACGCGAAATTGCGACTCGGCGCGCTCGTGCCCGGTGTCCATCTTGGGGTCGGCGTGGTGCACGCGTTCGTAGGGCTGAACCCGGACGCACGAGGAGAAGACGAAGAGCGCGCTCAAGAAAAAGCATGCGAAATGCGGGCGCTGCATCATCTCGTTGCCTCTCGTTCACCGGAAAGGGGGCCAACGCTCAGGCGCTCATGAACGAAGCCGATGAGGCGGGTGATCGGACGCAGGAGGGCGCGCGCGATGGCACGCCGCGTTTCGCTCTTTTCGATGAAGTGTGCGAGGGGCGGCCCGATCTGCTCGTAGGCGTGAAGAAATGCGCGCCCCAGCCGATTTGGCCGAAGCACCTCGTCTCGAAAGCGTCTGAGCACGACGATCTCATCGGCAAAGGGCGTCCCATAGGCAGCCGTCGCCACAAAACAGGGCGAAACGGTCGTATAGTTGATCTCTGTCGTCGTAAATTGCGCCGTCGCGATCGGCCCGCGCCTTCCGCAATAATCGAATGCGCGAACGCCGACGAAATATTCGGTAAGGAAGCTGAGCTGGCCGATTTCGAAGGCGATGGGCTCATCGTAATCGGGGCAGTTTCGTTCGTACGTTTCGGAATCGGCGACGCAGAGGCTGAGAGCGACGGTATCGAGCTCTGCCGCGTTGGCTTCGCTTGCCCGTTCAAAATCCTCATCGCTTTCGATGGGCTCCCTCGCGATCACCACCTCCCATTCAAAGATGGGAACCGACCCGCGGCGCGGGATAAAGCTTACCTCGGCATGATGATGACTTCGCCGCTCATCCCCATGAGGCTTGGCGCGAAGCTCATCGGCGAGGGGGAGCGGGCCCGCGCATTCTTCCTCGGTGAAAAAGGCGGCTTCGACGCTGAGACGCGGCTGATCACCGAGCTTTCGGAGGCGATCGGCGCCGCTTCCAGGTCGACGTATCGGATCGTCCGTAATCGTATGATCGATGGGGCGGATGCGTCCATCGGCGCCGTGAAGCTCACCATAGCCAAACGGCTCGCTGACATCGCTTCGCGTTTGCGTACCGTTGATCTCGATGGGCGCGCGATAGACGATGGAGGGTTGACCGCGAAAGGGATAGCCAAAGTTTCGCGCCCAACTATCCCAATCTCCGGTCGGATTCTTATCGCTCGTTCCGGGCGTTGGAAAACGCGCGGTCGAATAATAATCGTTGTGGTCCCCTTCGGTGTGGATCTCGACATAGAGCCAATAACGGCCGAAGGGGAGATCGCGCGGGAGATGCCATTGGAACCCGAAGGGTACGTCGCCCCGAGGTGTGGCCATGCTCACGGCGTCGATCGTGGGCATGGCAAGACGCGCATCCTCCCGATAGTTTCGCGCGTCGAGGTGATCGTAGATTCCGAAGCTCTCAAGATCGAGCCGCGGAGGATAAAGGGACTCAAAGGAGAGTGGGCGCATGGTGCGCTCACGCGGGCGGATCTCGAAAGGCTCGGCGTAGCCGCGTTCAAGATCGTCCACATCGAGATAGCGGCCCTTATCGCTCGAGAAGACGCTCGCGCAGCTGACGGCATCGAGCGCGTCTTTTTTGGAACGATCGACGTTAAAACTAAGGCAAAAATAATCGTCGGTACTGTGGTCGGGCACGTTGCGTGCGGCATAACCCTCAGTGATCCTATCTTGGAAGATCACTCGCCGAAACGGCGCCTCGACGGTTGCGCGACGATGCGCCCAAATCGGAAGCACCCCTTCGCGGCGACCATAGGGCCAACGAAAACCGCTATTCATCTGGAGCGCGCCAGGCCGGTTACCAATCCCGCGGAGAGCGGTCGCATGGGTGAGGGCGAGGGTCTCGATGAACTCACCCTTGTCATTTTCGAGAAAGATGGCGATCTGCGCGCGCTCCGTGGGGGTGAAGCGCACGCGGAGCACGCCCTCAGCTTCCGCGCGGGGAGGCAGGAGGGCGCACGAAAGGCAAAAAAGGCTGACCCCAAACCACCTCATCGTCCTCATTCTCGAGGTGTGACAATACCACGAGAAATCTTTTGGTGGAACAGCCGGAGATTAGGAATCCGCTTTGTTAGACGTGAGTTTGTAGAGAGGCGTACGGCGCTTCTTCAACTGTACGATCGTTTTCTTGGCTCCTTATGGGCCCGAAGCGATGCGTACGAAGGAATGCATCCGCCGTATCAACCACGCTTCTTCCGTCTCGGAGGTGCGGCTCTGCCCTTCGATTCTTTTTTGCCCTCGAGCTCGACCAGACGATCGCGAAGTGCAGCGGCGCGCTCGAACTCGAGATTTTCGGCGGCGAGGAGCATCTCGCTACGGATGGCAGCGATCAGTTCGGCGCGGTCGAGCCCCTTGTCCTCGATGCGCGCCTCGCTGACGATCGGGATGGCCACATAATCGGTGGTTCCGAGTGAAGGATCGAGCTCGAGGATGGCCTTCTTCACCGTGGCCGGGCGGATGCCATGCGTTTCGTTGTACGCCTTTTGATAGGCGCGGCGCCGCTCTGTCTCATCGATCGCTTGGCGCATCGCCCCGGTGATTTTATCGGCGTACATGAGCACGCGACCCTCGGCATTACGCGCGGCGCGACCGATGGTTTGGATGAGCGAGCGAGGCGAACGTAGAAAGCCCTCTTTGTCGGCGTCGAGGATCGCAACGAGGCTCACCTCGGGAAGATCGAGGCCCTCGCGGAGGAGGTTGATGCCGACGAGGACGTCGTATTCGCCGCGCCGGAGATCGCGGAGAAGCTCCACCCGCTCAATCGTATCGATATCGCTATGGAGATAACGAACGCGGATGCCCAGCTCGGAATAATACTCCGTGAGATCCTCGGCCATGCGTTTGGTGAGTGTGGTGACGAGCACGCGTTCGTTGCGATCGACGCGTAGGCGAATCTCGTGGAGAAGATCGTCGACCTGATGCCGAACGGGACGAATTTCGATCTCGGGATCGAGAAGCCCAGTCGGGCGGATGAGCTGTTCGACGACGACGCCCTCGGATTTTTCGAGCTCATAATCGCCGGGAGTCGCGCTCACGTAGATGATTTGGTTCACGCGCGCCTCCCACTCTTCGAATTGGAGCGGTCGGTTATCGAGCGCGCTCGGAAGGCGGAAGCCGTGCTTCACAAGGGTCGTCTTTCGCGCGCGATCCCCTTTGAACATGGCACCGATTTGCGGGATGGTGATATGCGACTCGTCGGCGATGAGGAGAAAATCCTTCGGGAAATAATCGATCAATGTGGGGGGAGGATCGCCGGCTTTTCGCCCCGAAAGGTGGCGCGAGTAGTTCTCGATGCCGTGGCAGAAGCCCATCTGTTCGAGGAGCTCGAGATCGTAGAGCGTCCGCTCTTCAAGGCGCTGTCTCTCGAGAAGCTTCCCTTCGGACTCAAGTTCCACGAGCACTTCCGCGAGCTCTTCGCGGATGCTCTCGATCGCGCGGCGCATCTGCTGCTCCGGCGTGACATAGTGGCTCCCCGGATAGACCGAATAGGAGCGGAGTTCGTTCAGCGTTCGACCTCGGAGGGGATCGATCTCGGAGATCCGCTCAATCTCATCGCCCCAGTACTCGATGCGGATCGCGCGATCTTCGGCATCGACGGGGAAGATCTCGACGATATCGCCGCGAACGCGGAAGGTCCCTCGGTGAAAGTCGACGTCGTTTCTTGCGTATTGAATGTCGACGAGGCGGCGGAGGAATTCATCTCGTCGAAGCTCGTCCCCGACGTTCAGCTCGATGAGCATCTCCTGATACCACTCGGCCGAGCCGATGCCGTAGATGCAGCTTACGGAG
>JAAZAH010000188.1 GCA_012514415.1 Sandaracinaceae bacterium | reverse complement strand
TTGACTAAACAGCGCCTAATTTTATTCATCAAGAAAAAGAACCCGCGCCCACGCTCGGCGCGGAGACGCGCGTCGTTCGATGCACGCCTACGCGCGCAAAACGCCAGCCCACCGGCGACGAACAACCAAGCCCAACCCACTGTTGCGCCTCTACCGCGACCTCCCGCAACAGTGGGTTCAATTCGCCGGATTTTGTAAAACAGAAAACCGCGTTCAGAGAATGTGATACAAAATCACAGGGCGATTGTTAACGAGTAAACTTGACGTGCATCTTTTTTTAGATGGGGTAGATCGGTGCCTCCGAATGGAGACGTACCCATGGGAGCCCTGAACGCATCACTCGACGCACGCCCTGCCCGCCCGCGCGCCCATCGATGCGCGCACGAAACATGCCGAGCCGAGAGCCCAGACGTCGCTCGCCTCAAGGCGCATCCACTGGACGATTCGAAGGGTGGATTCCGGCGGCGAGCCCCCCAAGTTTTCTTCGCGATCGCGCTCCTAGGATTCGCGCTCAGCGGATGCGGTGGAAGCCAAGTGGGGATGGCGCCTCTCGGAGAGCCGACGTTCGAGCTCGAGGAAGGTCGCGCCGTCCAAATTCTCGAAGAGGCGGCCGCCGACCTTCAGCTTGAAACGCGCCGGGGCGAGCTCGTCGACGTGGGATTTGATGCGCCCCTCGATGTCGATCTCGATTTCGTCGGCATGCGCTCGTCGGTCGCGTGGATTTCGTCGAATGATCTCGCACGCTGGGGCGATGCAATCCCTGACGCCGCACCCCAAAACCAGCTCCGGATTCTCTCGGGACGAGGCGAATCACGCGGGATGCACGTTCTGCTGCTTCGCGCCGATAGCTATCGATTCTTTCGTGAACCCGACGCGCTTCAGCGCGGCGGCATCAGCGAGCGCGAGATCGAGGCGCGACTTCGTCAGGATCTCCGGGACTTCATCGAGTTCGAGCGCAGCCGAGGTGCCAACTCGGGCGCGAGCTCCCTTCAGTGACGCCTGGGCTTCGTCCGCGAACGAAGGCCGGGGACGTCACTCGGACAGAAAAGGCGAACGCCACCGCGTTCGGCCGAGACCCTTGGGTGGGCGCCAGCTCGGAGCCCCCTGCCCCATCCAACGCGAATACGGACCGAGGCCTCGGAGGGTGCGCCGCGATTCAGCGGCCTTCGAAGCGAGGCGGACGCTTTTCGAGGAACGCCTCGAGCGCTTCGACGCGATCGCGCGAGACGAGCGTCCGTTCATAAAGGCGAAGCTCCGCGGCGAGCCCGTCTTCGAGTGCAAGATCCATCGCCGCGTCCACGGCCTCAAGCGCCGCTCCGACCGCGATCGGCGCCTTACTCAAGATGGGCCGCATCCATTGAACCGTCTCGTCCACCAAAGTGTCGGCAGCCTCGGTGATGTGGTTGAGGATGCCGAGCGCAAGCGCTTCGTTTGCGTCGAGACGTGACGAGAAAAGAAGAAGCTCCTTCGCCTTGGCCTCACTGACGAGCCGTGTGAGACGCTGCGTGCCTCCCGCCCCGGGGATGATCCCTAGAGAGAGCTCGGTGAGTCCCATCCGCGCGTGTGGGGCGGCGACGCGAAGATCGCATACGAGGGCAAGCTCGAGCCCGCCGCCGAACGCCGCCCCGTTGAGCGCCGCCACCGTCGGCTTCGAAAGCTTATCGAGAAATCGAAACTCGGTGCGATAAAGCGCGAGGAAATCTCGGATCTCCGCTTCGCTCATTCCGCGGCGCTCCTTCAAATCCGCGCCCGCACAGAAGGCCTTTTGACCGCGACCCGTGAGAACGACGGCACGGACCTCCTTGTTTTCTTCGGCCCTTCGCGCTGCCTCGCCGATTGCCCGGACGAGATCGCGATTCAGCGCATTCATTGAAGGCTCTCGATCGATGGTCCAGATCTCGATTGTCCCCTCATCCAACGACCGGCTCTCAATCGTCAACGTGCTCGTCATGCGCTTCTCATAGCGCGAGAGGTTGACGAGGGCGAGCTGGCTCGCGAAAGTGGCGTTATGGAAAAATCCACGGTCGAGTCGATCCTCTCAAGCCTCAAGGGCGTGACGAAAAAAAAGAACACATTTACCGTAAGTCCGGAGGCTCGCGTTTATCTGCTCCTTAAGTTTGGCCTGCGGCCGCTCGCCCTTGAGTCCATCACGCTGACCGATGAGTATCTCTCCGGACGAGAAGGTGACGGAGGCGACGACACCTTCATCGACTACGACGCCATCGCGGGGATCACCTCGAAGGCGCCCGAAAAAGGCATTCGAAGGCCGGGCTTCTAGAGCGCGCTCCGATGGCGAAGCCGCGACTGCTTATTGTCGACGATGAACCGGGGCTGCGAGAGCTCCTCGATATCCTCTTTCGTCGCGCCGGCTATGACGTCACCCTCGGCTCCGGCGCAAAGGCCGGACTTGCGCTCATCCAGTCCGAGCCCTCCTTCGATGCGATTGTGACGGATTTGGTCATGCCGGACGGCTCCGGCATGACCATCCTCAAGGCTGCGATTGAGCGGGACGATACGACCCAAGTCCTCATGATCACGGCCCATGCGACGACGGAGCAAGCCGTCGCCGCGATGCGGCTCGGTGCGTACGACTACATCGAAAAGCCCTTCAAGAACGACGCCCTCCTCGCCGCCATCGAGAAAGCCCTAGAAAAACGGGCGCTCCTTTTCGAAAATCGCGCCCTCCGCGCGGAGGTTCGCGGAGACGATCTCGGGCTGGTCGGGACAAGCGAGGCGATGCGTGAACTCCGGACGATGATCCGCCGGGTGGGCCCCGGCCCCTCGAGCGTGCTCATCACGGGCGAGAGCGGGACGGGCAAAGAGATCGTGGCGCGGGCGATCCACCGGATGAGCCCGCGAAAAGATGCGCCCTTCGTCTCGGTGAACTGTGGAGCGCTGCCAAGTGCGTTGATGGAGAGCGAGCTCTTCGGGCATGAGCGCGGCGCCTTCACCGGTGCACATCAAGAAAAGCGCGGGCTTTTTCGGGCTGCAGAGGGCGGCACGGTTTTTCTCGATGAGATCGGCGAGCTCCCTCGCGAGGTCCAAGTTAAGCTCCTCCGAACACTTCAAGAGCGCGCCGTACGCCCGGTCGGAAGTGCGCGTGAGGTCCCGGTTGATGTGCGCGTGATCGCCGCGACCAATCGCGATCTCGAAGAAGAGGTCCGTGAAGGCCGCTTCCGTGAGGACCTTTTCTATCGCCTCAATGTAATCCGCCTTCACCTCGCGCCCTTACGCGAACGTCCCGAAGATATCGCGCCGCTCATCGAGCATTTTCTCCAAAGGCAGCGTGAGGTACATGGGATCGAGCTCCGGCTCGATGAGGGTGCGCGCGCTGCGCTTCTCTCAAGGAGTTATCCTGGCAACGTGCGCGAGCTCGAGAACCTC
>JAAZAH010000187.1 GCA_012514415.1 Sandaracinaceae bacterium | reverse complement strand
ATTTCCGAGGGCCTGTGTCAACTTCAGTGAAATGGGCTTTTCCGCTCTACTCGTTCTTGGTCGGCGCGCGCTTGGAATGACTCCCCGAGGATGACCGCCCCGCTTCGCGCCTCCGATCGGGGAAGAGCCGCTCGAGGCGCTCTTTGATCCGCGCCTCGATGCCGTTTTCGGTCGGCTCATAATAGCGCGCCCCGCGGAGGCGCTCGGGAAGATAATCGACGCCGCGGGCAAAGCCGCCCTCATCGTGCGGGTAACGATAGCCTTCACCGTGTCCAAGCTCGCGATCGAGGCGCGTCACTTCATTTCGGAGGTGTTTGGGGACTGGGAGGGAACCCGTGCGTCGAATATCCTCACGAGCCCGGAGGAAGGCCTGATACGCGCGATTCGATTTCGGTGCCGCCGCGAGATAAAGACAAGCGGTGGAGAGCGCGTGGAGGGCTTCGGGCATCCCCAAGCGCTCGTAGGCGGCCCCGGCAGCGACGGCGATCTCGAGCGCGCGAGGATCCGCGAGGCCAATATCCTCGCCCGCAAAGATCATCATTCTCCGGACGATAAAACGCGGATCGTCCCCGCCGTCGATAAGGCGCATCATCCAATAAATCGCAGCGTCCGGATCGCTCCCGCGAAGACTCTTGATGAATGCGCTCGCGAGCTGATAGTGCGCATCGCCCGATTTATCGTGTCGGAGCGTCTTCCCGGAGAGGGCATCCTTCAAGCTCGCTTCGCTCAGCTCACCGGCAGCCTCAATGGCCTCGAGTAGGGTGAGCGCCCTTCGCGCATCGCCATCGGCGGCTTCGGCGAGTTGCGCGAGCAGTGGCCGTTTTTCGAGCCATTCGGGGCGGCCAAGACCGCGCGCTTTATCGGCAACCGCGCGCTCGAGAAGCTCGAGCAGATCCTCGGCGCCGAGCGGCTCGAGCGCATAGACGGGAGCGCGGCTGAGGAGCGCCGCGTTCACGGCGAAGGCCGGGTTTTCCGTCGTCGCACCGATCAAAATCACCGAGCCGAGCTCGACATGCGGAAGGAGCGCGTCCTGCTGGGCCTTATTGAATCGGTGGATCTCATCGACGAAGAGTATCGTGCGCTGGTTGCGGTAGTTTTTTCGCTCTCGAGCGTCCTTGAGGATCGCGCGAAGCTCCGCAACTCCGCCGAGCACCGCGCTGAAGCTCTCGAAATGCGCGGCGCAGACGCCTGCGATGACATTGGCGAGAGTCGTTTTTCCGCTGCCGGGCGGTCCATAAAAGATCATCGAGCCGAAGCGACCGCTCTCGAGCGTCCGGCGCAAAAGTTTCCCCTCGCCGAGGAGATGCTTTTGCCCGACGATCTCATCGAGAGCGGTGGGACGCATGCGCTCGGCGAGCGGTGCATCCCTTCGGCTTTCGCGCTCGAAGAGCTCCAACTTTCGCGCCCCTTAGCGCAAGATCCGGAGCCGTTTCGGGCCGCTCGAATCCGGTGCCTTCTCGCCGCCGCCCCGCGCGAAATGCGAAGCCGCGACTTTCTCCGTGAGCTTATCGGCGATCTCGAGGAAGACCTGCGCCGTCTGTGTGTTCGGCGCGGCTTGAACGATCGGGGTGCCCTTATCGCCCCACTCTCGGACCTCGGGCTCGATCGGGAGCCGCCCGAGCACCTCGGAGCCTGCAAACTCCGCGACCTTATCGCCGCCTCCCGAGCCAAAGAGCTCATGGCGGTTCCCAGCTGGATCGACGAAATAGCTCATATTCTCGACCACGCCGAGCGTTTCGAGGTTGAGTTTCTTCGTCATTGAGACGCCCTTGTAGACGTCTTGGAGCGCGACCTCCTGGGGCGTGGTGACGACAACGACGCCCGTGATTTTTGCCTTCTGCGCGAGCGAGAGCGCGACATCGCCCGTCCCCGGGGGCATGTCGATGATCAGATAATCGAGCGCGCCCCACTCGACGTCCGAGATGAACTGCTGAAGCGCTCCGTGCAGCATGGGCCCACGCCAAACGATCGCTTGCGTTGGATCTTCGAGCAAAAAGCCGACGCTCATCAGCTTCACGCCGAAACGTTCAAGGGGAATGATGCGTTTTCCATCCTTCGACATCGGATGGCCGCTGATGCCGAGCATCGTCGGGACGGAGGGGCCGTAGATGTCTGCATCGAGCAGACCGACGCGCATCCCTCGTCTTTTCAGTGCGAGCGTGAGGTTCGCTGCGACGGTGCTCTTTCCGACGCCTCCCTTTCCGCTCATCACCAAGACGACGTTCTTGACCTCGGGGATCGGATCTTCACTTGTCGCCTCGCGGGTGGGGATCTGCACATCCCACTCGATCTCGAGCTCTTCGAGACCTCCCGCAGTCGCTTTCGCCCGAAGGGCGTCGCCAAGCTTCTGCTTCAGCTCTTCGGCCGGACTGCTGATGCGGACCTTCACGCTCGCACGTCTCCCGTCGAGCGCAGCGTTTTGAAGGGAGCCGAGCGCGCTGAGGGGCCGCTCAAAGATCGGATCGTGGACCTCCCCGAGCACTGCGAGGAGCTTATCGGTGGATTCGATGGGGGAATCGCTGTTCATCGTCATTTGGCCTAGCAGGAGGCGCGCCCCGTGTCATGTGGAGCGGCGCATGGGGTATCCCACTTCGCGTAGGGTCGATGCTTTGTTTTCACAAGCTTGAGACCGGCCTTGGCCCATTTCTCGAACGAACCTGATAGGCTCATCGCCATGATGAAGCGTCGCGATTTTATTGGAGGTTCGCTTTTTCTAGGCGCAGGGGCACTCAGCGGAGCGCTCTCAGGGTGCGCGGAAGAGGGCCCGAAGCGCGCCACCGCGCTCGACGAAGGGGTCATCTGGCAGCCTGGAGCGCGCGGCGTATGGAAGGGGCCCTATGTACAGCTCCTCGCGCCGGGCCGAGCGCGGATCCGCTTCGAGACGCGCGTCGATGAGGAGACGCCGATGACGCTCTTTCGAGGAGGCTCGCGCGAAGTGCTCCGCCCGATCCGCTCGCCGATGTCACTCGAATACGCGCGCTCATTTCACGAGTTCTTCGGTGAAAGCGAAGAGTACGATGCGCTCGAAGAAGAGCTCCGCGGTTATATCGGTGACGAAGCAGGGCTCCATGTGATCCACGAAGTGATCGTCGAGGATCTTCTCCCCGGCGAAGAGGTGATTTTCCGCGTCGAGCAGCTCGAAGGCGAGCCGATCGTCGGGAGCTTCATTGCGCCGAAGCCGCCTGGTGAAAGCGTGAGGCTTGGTTGGCTTGCGGATACGATGTTCCCCCGCGCTCGGGACGCCATCCTCGCTCTTTCCGCGCATTCTCCCGATTTGATCCTACACGGCGGTGATATCACGTACGATACGGGAATCTTTGATAGCTGGAACCGCGTGATGAATACGATGGCGCCGCTCTCGCTTCAGGCTCCGCTTCATTTCCTAGTCGGAAATCACGAATACGAATCCCAAGACGAGATCAACGCCCAATACGATCGGCTCTTTTCAGGGCAAGGCGAGCCGGGCGTTCGCGAGCGAAGCTTCGCGCTCAGCTATGGCGGCGTCCGCGTCATCGCGCTCTCCATCGCTCGAAGCTTCGACGAGCTCGACGAGGAGCAGCTCCGCTGGCTTGATGACGAGCTCGAGCGGGCATCTTCCGATCGAGACGTGCGCGAGATCGTCGTTGCGTATCACCGCCCGAGCTTCACATTCAGCAAGTATTTTCATAGCGACCCCGGCGTCCGTGACGCGCTCCATAAGCGCTTCGTCCGCCACGGCGTCCGCCTCGTCCTCGCGGGGCATGTGCACGCTTACGAACGCTTCGAGGTGGACGGGGTGGTCTATATCGTCGACGGAGGCGGCGGCGCGCTGACTTACGATCCCGACGAGCGCCTCGAATCCATGCGCGAGCTTCGTCCCGAAGAAGAGTCCATGCGAAAATACGCTTCACGATCGCACGGCGTGAGCGTCTTCGATCTTCTCGACAGCGGCGAGCTTCGCATCCGCCGGATCGCCGCGGACGATCAACGCATTCAAGACGAGGTCACGCTCCCCGCGCGCGGATGACGCTCATCGACCCTTGAAGACCGGGCGGCGCTTCTCCATGAAGGCGCGGACGCCCTCTTGATAATCCTCGCTCTCAAAGCACGCCTCGATCGAGGCGTCGATCGCAGCCTCGAATTCGGCAGCTCTCTCGCCGCGGGCTTCGCCGGCGAGCCCTCGAAGAACGAGCTTTGCGCTCTTGATCGTGAGCGGAGCGTTCTTGGCGATCCCGAGCGCGATCTGGCGGACGGCTTCATCGAGCTCCGCCTTCGGGTAGACGCCCTGCAGCCAGCCCCGCGCCTCGGCTTCGCGCGCATTGTAGCGTCGCGCCGTAAAGAGAATCTCCCTTGCCGTCGCAAAGTCAAGCTCGTTCACGAGCCTCTCGATATTGAAGGCGCCATAACCAAGACCAAGCCGCGCGGGAGGGATCGCAAAGATCGCGTCCTCTGCGCCATAGCGGAGATCCGCGCAGAGCGAGAGCGCCGCTCCCCCGCCAATGCAAAAGCCGTGAATCAAGGCGATGACAGGCTTTTCGAGTGAGGCGATCGAGGCGAAGGCGCGCTCCGTGATCGCTTCATAATCGCGCGCCTTATCGCCCGCCCGCTCCTTCTCAAATTCGGAGATGTCTGCGCCGGAGATGAAGGCCTCTTCACCGGCGCCGCGGAGGATGATCACGCGCAGCTCCGGGTCGCGCTCCGCCTCACGCGCGACCTCGGGGATCGCCTCCCACATCGCGCGCGTGATCGCGTTCCGCCGCGCCTGATGATCGATGAGGATGGTGCCGATGGCGCCATCGCGAATGAGTTCTACTTTTCCCGCCATGCGCGATGCGTAGCAGCTCATTCGGCCGATGGCGATCGCTCCGACCTCGCCCTTAATGCACGCGATGAAATGCACGCGATGAGCCGGGTGTACGTGCTGCTCCCTCTGGAGCCCCGCTTTTGCGCCGCCGAGACAAAGGTCAGGAGCTCCCAGCCTTCCCGGCCCAACGCGGTGCGGAGCGCTTGATCGCCGAGAGCCTCATCCCACTTGAGCCCGCAGCAGAAACGCTGAGATTCGCTTCACAGGCGCCTTCGCCGTCGCGGGCGGCATTCAGAGATCCCTGGCGGCCATCCCCGCGCCGCTGCCGATCCTCAAGGCGAGCCTAACAAGCGATGGCTTCTTCATCTTCTCTCTCCCCTCTCGGCGAAAACGTCACGAACGCTCCGTGAGGCCGAGCTCCCCACCCGCGGCCTCTCAATCAACGCCCGCAGAGCTCGCCGAAATTCTCTGCGCCTGACTCCCGCGCCGAGTCCCTACACGGAGATTGAATCACGCCTCCCCGCCCGTTATGGATGAAGAATGCAGCACGCGATCCGGCGTCCCATCCCGGCCTCCAAGAGCGACTCTGGCGCGCTCGAGGTCCACGGGATTCCCGCCGCTCAGGACAACATCATTTGGGCCATCGTCTCGCGCACGCGCGGCGAAGCGGCCTTTGTCGATGGCCCCAACGCCGAGCCCGCGCTCGATTTCCTTGAGCGGGAAAGGCTCACGCTCCGCGCCATTCTCAATACGCATACGCATTTCGATCACATCGGCATCAACCGCTCGCTCCTATCAAAAGGTCTGCTCGACGGCGTCGAGGTCTACGGCGCCGCGAGTCGCCGGGATGAGATCCCCGGGATCACTCACGCGCTCGAGGATGGCGATCATTTTCCGCTCTTCGGCGTTCGCGTCGATGTGATGCTCACCGAGGGGCATATCGACGGGCACCTCACCTATCTCGTCGACGGCCTCGCTTTTACCGGTGACACGCTCTTTGGGGCGGGCTGCGGCTATCTCTTCGACGGTCCTCCCGAGAAGATGCACGCCTCGCTCACACGCCTCGCCTCGCTCCCGGATACGACACTCGTCTTTCCCGCGCACGAATACACGGAGGATAACCTCCGCTTTGCTCACAGCGTCGAGCCCGACAATGACGCGCTAGTCGCCCGCATCCGCGAAGATTTCGCGCGTCGCGCCCGAGGTGAGTGCACGCTCCCGAGCACCATCCTCCTCGAGCGGAAGACCAACCCCTTCCTCCGCCATCACTCATCGACGCTCATCCAGAACGTCTCCGAGGCGATGGGGATCGATCCGAACGCGAGCCCCGCGGAGATCTTTGCCGCGACGCGCGCGCTCAAAGACCGAAAAGACTATCGCGAGCTCCCCGAGTCACGGTTCGCCTCGCTCCTCGATTGAGCGCTCGGCGACCGAACTTCACCCGGGGGGGGGAGCACGCCACCGGTTAAACCAAAAGCGCCCCTCGGAAGCGAGAGGCGCTCGGGACATCCTGCGCCGCTTAGGCGCTCTGCTCGGCTTGGTTGGCCGCTTGCTTTTTCACCTGCTTATCGCGGTGCTTTACGAGGATTTGAAGGCCACGCTCGCCCGGATGAAGCGAGAGCTCCGTGACGACATCCGGCTCGAACCCGGGCTTGAGTGCGGGGACCAGATGCTGGATGAGCGTGCCGAGGACGATCTTCATCTCCATCTGCGCAAATCCCTGACCGAGGCAGACGCGCGGACCCGCGGCGAAGGGCACATAGGCGCCGCGCGGGAGCGCGCGTTCGTACTCACGCGTCCAGCGCTCCGGCTTGAACGTAAGGGGATCGGGATGGATACGCGGGTCGCGACCGAGCGCGAACTGGCTGATGAAGATCGGTTGGTTTTTCGGGAAGCGGTAGCCTTCGATGACGACGTCTTCGGTTGGGCACCGCGTATAGGTCCACACCGCAGGCATCAAGCGGAGCGACTCCTTGATCACCTGATGGAGGTAGGTGAGGTTGTCGAGATCGTCGAGCTGGATGGGACGATTCCCGACCTTCTCCTCGATCTCCGCGTAGAGCTTTTCGGCGACATGCGGATTTTTCGCGAGGAGATACCAGGCCCACGTCATGGTGTGCGCGGTCGTCTCATGGCCAGCAAAAAGGAGCGTCATCGCCTCATCGCGGAGCTCCTTATTCGTCATGCCCTTACCCGAGGGATCCTTGGCGAAGATGATGTGGCTGAGCACATCGCCCTCATCCTTTCCGCTTGCACGGCGCTCGGCGATGAGGCGCTTGATCACCTCTTCAAGCTCTTCGATCGCGTCGATCTTCCGCCGGTTGCTCGCGCTCGGCCACCAACGCGGCGTAGGAATCGGAAGGTTGATGTGCTCGACGAGGATCTTGCTGATGTTGTGCATCGCCTTGAAGACCGCGCCCTGGTGGTCGCTCATATCGGCGCCAAAGAGCGTTCGGCCGACGACACGGAGGGCGAGGTTGTTCATATCCTCGCGGATATCGCGGATGGTTCCATCCTGGAAGTCGCGCTCGATCATCTGGAGCGTCTCGTCAAGCATCACGGGCGCATACGAATCGATGCGCTGGCGGTGGAAGCCGGGCTTAATGAGATCGTGCTGACGGCGCCAATGCTCGCCATCATTCGGGACGAGGCCGTTGCCGAGGAAGAGCTTCCAGAGCGTCTTGGCGAGCCAGCCCTTATTGAACTTCTCCCACTGCCGGACGTTGATCTCGTGGATGATCGCCGGGTTGAAGACGAAATGCCAGTCGAGATGAAGGATCCGCGCCTTCGCTACGTCTGGATATTTTTGCTGGAGGTCAAGGACGAAGGCGAGCTGGTCCTTCTGGAACCTCACGGTCGATCCAATAATCGGCGGCTCGTCGACCCGCGGGACCTCTCGGACCCCAATCGCGCTGACGGCCTGCTTTTCGCTCGCGACTTTTTGAGTGGTATGGGCGTTCAATGGGACCTCCGAGTCAATTCGATCCCAGTCTAGAACATGTTCCACCCATTAATCCAGTCAAAGCGGTCGGAATCTTCCGGAACATGGATACGGACGGCCGAAAGATTCCTGAAGGGCCAAGTTTTGGAGGCCGCAAAATCATGAAATCGTGCTAAACTTTAGGTGAATGGCCGAAGCCACCCGGGAAATCCGCGAATCCTCACATGGGGAGTTCATCACTTCGGATCTCGAAATCGACGATCCCACCATCCTCCTTGGCCTAAGTGGGCCAAATGGCGACCATTTACGGCTCCTTGAAGGAGAGTTCGGCGTCGCCATGGGCCTGAGAGGCAACACGATCCGCATCGCCGGGCCCGAGGGGGCGGCCGTCATCGAGGCCGATCGCGTTCTTCGTGAGCTTGCCGATGTCCTCGGCGGGCGCTCGCTCAGCGGTAGCGAGCTTGCGCGAGCCGCGCGGACGGCGAAAGCGCATCCCGAGCTCAAATTGCGCGAGCTCTTCGAAGACGTTGTGCTCTCGACGGGTCGCAAAACGATCACGCCGAAGGGAGTGCATCAACAGGCCTACCTTCGCGCCATCCGAGAAAACGATGTGGTCTTCGGCATCGGTCCCGCCGGAACGGGCAAGACCTATCTCGCCGTGGCCATGGCCGTGACCGCGCTCAAAGAAAAGCGCGTCAAAAAGATCATCCTCACAAGGCCCGCTGTCGAGGCGGGCGAAAGGCTCGGCTTCCTTCCGGGGGACCTTGCCGAGAAGATCAACCCCTACCTCCGCCCGCTCTACGACGCGCTCGGAGAGATGGTCGATCCGGAGCGCCTCGCGATCTTCCAGGAGCGCGGGATCATTGAGGTCGCTCCGCTCGCCTTTATGCGCGGTCGGACGCTGAACGACGCCTTCGTGATCCTCGATGAAGCGCAGAATACGACTGTCGAACAGATGAAAATGTTCCTTACGCGCCTCGGCTTCGGCTCGAAGGCGGTGATCACGGGTGATATCTCCCAGGTCGACCTCCCGCGCGGACAAAAGAGCGGTCTTCGCGACGCCGAGCGGCTGCTCGCCTCGATCGAGGGCATCGGGATCCAATATTTCACGGAAGAGGACGTCGTCCGGCATCCGCTCGTCCAGCGCATCGTGCGCGCTTACGATCGGCGCGATGCGGAAAGAGAGGAGGCGCGTCTTCGGCGACGTGAGGAGGCGCGCGAGCGTGAGCAGCCGGAAGCCGAGGATGGTGAAGGTCGAGCCCTTCGCCGAGATGAGCGCGATTGAGCGCGGCTCGAAACGGACTCTCGCCTAGGGGCACATCGCGAGCCCTTCGTCTCGTGTCCCAGTTCGCGCTCGCCTATAGCCATCGGGCGCGTCATTTGCTATGCGCTCCGCATGAACCTTTCGCCTCTCACCGCCGTCTCGCCCGTCGACGGCCGCTATGCCGCTCGGGTGGAGCCGCTCCGCCCGATCTTCAGTGAATATGGCCTGATCCGCGCGCGTGTCCTCGTCGAAGTGCGCTGGCTCGAGTCGCTCGCCGATGAGCCGAAGATCGCCGAAGTTCCGGCGTTCTCCGAAGAGGCGCGCCGATCTCTCCGCCGCATCGCCGAGGAGTTCAGCGTGGTCGACGCCGAGCGCGTGAAGGCGATCGAGCGCACGACCAACCACGACGTGAAGGCCGTCGAGTATTTCCTCAAAGAGAAGGTCGCCGGACAGCCCGAGCTTGAGGCGGTCACCGAGTTCATCCATTTCGCCTGCACCTCGGAGGACAT
>JAAZAH010000186.1 GCA_012514415.1 Sandaracinaceae bacterium | reverse complement strand
TCCCGCTCGAATCGCGCTCGTCTACCGAGGCGAGGGCGAGCGACAATCCCTGAGCAGACAGCAGCTTGAACGCCGCGTTCTTTCGCTCGTGGATCATCTCGTCGCACTGGGTGCACGCCCGGGAGATCGCATCGCGCTGATTGGTGAAAACCATCCGGATTTCGTCGCCGCCTTCTTCGCCATCGCCTACCTTGGAGGCAGCGCGCTCCCGATTCCATTTCGCTCCGCAGAAGGTGAGATTCGCTATCGCCTGAAGGATGCCTCCGCGCGCATCATCCTTCATGACGCGGCGCGCGAGGCCCGGGTCCTCAGCGCGATCGACGGCCTCAATGGAGTGATCGCGCTGAGCTTCAAGGATGCCCTTCAAGGCAAGCCGAGGTTTCGCTCTCCATACGAAGGCCCGGAGGCGTCCATCGCGCTGATTCTGTATACGAGTGGGACAACGGGCGAGGCGAAGGGGGCGGCGATCCACCACGCCGCGCTCCTCCTTCACACCCTCGGGCTGGTCCATCACCGCCTTCGCTTCGACGAAAACACCCGCGCGCTCGCCGTCCTCCCGCTCACGCATAGTTTCGGACTTCGCATGAGCCTCCTCGCGCCTCTTTACTCGGGAGGGTTGAGCGTGCTCGTCCCGCGCTTTGATCCTGACAGTGTCAAGATCATCTGCCGCGAGGAAGGGATCACCTGGCTTCCCGCCGTTCCGACGATGCTCGCTGCGCTGGCTTCATCGAGCGATACCGCGCCCATCCCATCACTCAAATGGGCCTTATCCGCTGGGGCCCCACTCAGCGAAGGCCTCCGGAAGCGCGCGAGTGATGCGCTCGGCTGCCCGGTCTATCAGGGCTATGGTCTTACGGAGGCGACGTTTTCTGCGGTCGATGCACCCCCTGAACCGCCAACGCCGCGGTCTGTTGGGCGGGCGGCTTATGGGACGGAAATTGCAATCCTCGGCGAGGACGGTGAAATCACACGCGCGCACTCCACACGAGGCGAGGTCCTCGTCCGCGGCCAGAACGTGATGAGTCATTATCTCAATGACCCAGAGAAGACCGAAGCGAGCTTTATCGATGGCTTCTTTCGCACCGGAGATATCGGGATGCTCGACGCGGAGGGTCGACTCTTCATCCTCGACCGAGAAAAAGATCTCATCCTCCGCGGCGGAGAGAATATCTATCCGAGCGAGGTCGAAGGGGCGCTCATCAAGCATCCCGAGATCCTCGAGGTCGCGGTCGTTGGCATCCCCCATGAGTATTATGGCGAGGAGGTCATCGCCGTCGTTCGAACGCATCGCCCCCTCGAGCTCACAGGGCTTCGAGAGTTCGCGCGCGCCACGCTTGCTCCCCAAAAACTCCCGACCGGAATCGCCTTCATCGACGCCTTTCCTCTCGGCGCATCCGCAAAGATCCTGAAGCGCGAGCTGCGCCGCATGCTGATGGATGGCACGCTGCCGATCGCGCGTGAGATTTAAAGCGAAAACCGACCACAATCGCCGCTTCTAACTACATAGACCTTCATCAGAGGAATGGGGCGCTTTTGGAACCTATGCAAGAGCGCATAAAATCATCGGAGCCTCCTTGCTGCCCGTTCTGTGCGGCCATAAATTTGCGTAGCAGGTGAGCCGATGGACGTGCTCACGGAGGCGCTTCGAAAGCGAACCGCGATGTCGGATGAAAAGCCCAGACTCCTAGTGATCGATGATGAGCCGATGATGGGCACCACGCTCGATCTGCTCCTCTCCGATGAGTACGAGGTGCACTATTGCCCCTCGGTCCGCGAAGCGCTCGATCGCCTCGGCACGGATCGCGACTTTCACGCCATCCTCTGCGACCTCATGATGCCCGGCCAGTCCGGGATGGACTTCGATGCCGCGCTTGAAGCCATCGCTCCCTCGCTCCGCGATCGCCTGGTTTTCATGAGCGGCGGCGTGTACACCGCGAACGCGCGCGCTTTCGTCAACGAGAGCAATCGGCGGCTCGTCTCAAAGCCTTTCGATCTGGATGTGCTTCTTGGGACGCTCCGCTCCATCGGCGCTGAATCGGCCGATTCGATATAGAGATCGAGCTCAGGCGCGCTGGAGGAGCGCTCCGGAAGCGTGCGTTTCGTAAGGACTGGCAGAGGTGGCCCGCGAGGCGATGGTCGCTTCCCTTTTAGAACGCCATCGTCAAAACCAAACGCGATGCCAGCGACCGTCGGAAGCGCCCGACGAACGTCAATTGCTGCCAAAGGCGATCGCTTCACTCAGGCTGAAATCCCGCGCCTTTCCATTCAAAAGCGATTGGGCATCGGGAGTGAAGAGATGATATGCATTGATGCGGATGTCCTCTTCGCTCTGTACCGCACGTTGCACCACATGCTTGGGGAAGGGATCGCCTTTCCGGGTGTTCTGGGGAGATGAGATGAAACGAATGCCGAGAACCTTTAGAGATGCGCTGCTCATCGTCGCGCTCGCCGCGTTTGCCTTCCCCACGCTAGGTGCTGCCGCGCAGCCGAAGGGCGCGGGACAGGGAGCGAACGAACGCGCCGAAGAAGCCGACCTCGGACAGAGCGAACACACGAAGAGCAGCCTCGCCGGCCTCAACATCCTGACGCATACGCTCGATAACGGGCTTCGCCTCGTCATGAATCCGGACTCGCGCGTGCCCACCGTCGCCGTCGCGGTCTACTACGACGTCGGCTCGCGCGATGAAGAGCCGGGGCGCTCGGGCTTCGCCCATCTCTTCGAGCATATGATGTTCCAAGGCTCGGCGAACGTCGGGAAGGCCGAGCATTTTACGCTCATCAACAGCCGTGGCGGGAGCGCGAACGGCACAACGAGCCGTGATCGGACCAACTATTATCAGACGCTCCCGTCCAATGAACTCGAGCTTGGAATCTGGCTTGAGGCGGATCGGATGCGCTCCCTTTCCATCACCGAGGAAAACTTTGAGAACCAGCGACAGACCGTGATGGAGGAGCGACGGCAGAGCTACGACAATCGGCCGTACGGCAACGCCTTCCTCCGCATCGATGAACTTCTCTACGGCGATTATTTCCCCTACGCGCATTCGGTGATCGGCGATATGGAAGATCTCCAGCGGGCGCCGCTGGAAGACGTTCAGGCCTTCTTCGACGCGTATTACGGGCCGAACAATGCGGTGATCGCCATCGCCGGGGACTTTGAACCCGAAGTGGCCATCGCCATCGTCGAGCGCGAGTTCGGCCCCATCCCTTCGCGCCCACGCCCGGCGTATGAGCCCGGTGAGTTCACGCCGCGACAGGGCGAGGTTCGTGAGACGATGGTGGATCCGAACGCCACCCTCCCCGCGCTTTTGATCTCACATCCCATCCCGCCCATGCGTGAGCCTGACCACTACGCGCTCGAGGTCCTCTCGGTGATCCTCTCCGATGGGGACTCGTCTCGGCTTCGGCAGAGCTTGATCAAGAAGCGTGAGCTCGCCGCGAGCATCTCGGCATTTACCTACGACCGACGCGGCCCCGATGCGTTTGCATTTTGGGCGGTCGCGGCGGGCGGCAAATCGCTCGACGAGCTCGAGAAAGCGATCGAAGAAGAGGTGCAAAAGATCGCTCAAGAGGGGATTCGTGAGCGCGAGCTCGAGAAGGCAAAGAACCGAATTCGGGCGCATTTCACCTTTGGGCTCGAGTCGAACCTCCGACGGGCCATGGAGCTCGCCGAGCACGAGCTCTATTACGGCGACGCCAACTTGCTGAAAACGGCGCTCGATCCTTATCTCGCCGTCACTGCCGAAGATATCCAGCGCGTCGCGCGCGATTACCTGCGTCGTGATCGGCGCGTCGTCCTCCAGATCCAGACGCGGACCGCCGAGGGTGAGGAGGCTTCCGAATGAGAAAGAAGATGAACCGAACCATCCCGCTCATCGCTTCCCTTGCAATCCTTGCGCTCGCGGCGTGCGGGAAGGAGCCTGAAGCGCCGGAAATCGAACCCACGATCGGCGAGGAAGCGGAAGCGCCCGTGCACATTCCG
>JAAZAH010000018.1 GCA_012514415.1 Sandaracinaceae bacterium | reverse complement strand
TCCTCGTGAGCGAGGCCGGCGCGAGCATCTACAGCGCCTCGGACATCGCCCGTGAGGAGTTCCCGGACCTTGATCTCACTGTGCGAGGCGCCATCAGCATCGCGCGGCGTCTTCAAGATCCGCTCGCCGAGCTTGTGAAGATCGATCCGAAGTCGATCGGCGTCGGGCAATATCAACACGACGTCCAGGAAAGCCTGCTCAAACGAAAGCTCTCCGAAGTGGTCGAGAGCGCGGTCAACGCCGTCGGTGTCGAGCTCAATACCGCGAGCGCCCCGCTTCTTTCCTACGTCGCGGGCGTCGGCCCGAGCCTCGCCAAGCGGATCGTCGAGGTCCGCACTCAAAAGGGCGCCTTTGAATCGCGGGCCGCACTTCGGGACGTTCCGGGATTTGGTCCACGCGCTTTTGAGCAAGCCGCGGGCTTTCTCCGCGTGCGCGCTTCAGCCAACCCTCTCGACGCCTCGGCCGTGCACCCGGAGCGCTATGCCCTTGTCGAAAAGATCGCCGAAGATCTGGGCGCCCCGGTTGCCGAGATCATCGGAAAGAAGGAAAAGGTCGAGCGGATCGATCTTGGGCGGTACGTCGATGAGGAGACCGGATTACTCACGCTCAAGGACATCGTCGACGAACTGCTCAAGCCGGGACGCGATCCGCGCGATAGCTTTGATGCCCCGGCCTTCCGCGACGACATCCGCTCGATCGAGGATCTCCGCGAAGGCATGATCCTCGAAGGCGTCGTCACGAATGTCACGCATTTTGGAGCATTCGTGGATCTAGGCGTCAAAGAGGATGGGCTTGTCCACATCAGCCAGCTCGCCGATCATTTCGTCGACGATCCGTCGAAGGTCGTGAAGGTCGGGCAGAAGCTTAAAGTGCGGGTCCTTGAGATCGATCTCGATCGCTGCCGGATCGCGCTGTCGGCCCGCTCCGATGACGGTCAGGGTGGGAAGAGGGGAGGCGCCTTCGGGAAACCGAGGGAGCGTGAAGCGCGCGGCGACGAGCGCGACGGAAGAGGCGGTCGCGGTCGGGGCGATCGCGGACGCTCCGCGCGAAAACCTCAGAGCTTTGGCAATAACCCCTTCGCGAGCCTCGGTGAGCTGAAGAAAAAATGAGAGGCCCCGCGCGCGCCGATGCGTGAGAAGCAATGCGCGCGCGAAGCGCTCCTCAGCTTACGGGCTCGCGAAGCGTGACCAGCTCTTCGGCGACGGTCGGATGAATCCCGATCGTCGAGTCGAAGATCGCTTTCGTCGCCCCGGCGCGAAGCGCAACGGCAAAGCCTTGGATGATCTCACCCGCATCGCGCCCCACCACGTGGCATCCAAGGACCCGATCGCTATCGCCATCGACGACGAGCTTGACGAGCGTGCGCTCTTGTCGATCGCTCATCGTGAGCTTGAGAGCGCGGAAACTGGAGCGGTAGATCTGGACGTTCGGATAATGGCTCCGCGCATCCTCTTCGCAAAGCCCGACGGTTCCAATCGCCGGTGAAGTGAAAACGGCAGTGGGCACGTTTTTAAGATCGGGCGGCGTCTTGAGCCCCGCGAAGAGGTGACGCGCGATGTACATTCCCTCGGCGAGGGCGACGGGCGTGAGCTGGGCACCTCCAGTGATGTCGCCGGCGGCGAAGACCGTCGGTGCATCCGTCTGAAAATGCTCGTTTACGCGGACGAACCCACTCGGTCCACGCTGGACGCGCGTATTTTCGAGGCCGATTCCATCGAGGAGCGGGGCCCTTCCGGTGGCGTGAAGGATCTCGTCCGCGACAATCTCGCCGCCTTCGATCTCGACTCGGAGCTTTTCGCCAGCGCGGGAAAAGCCCTTGAAGTCCGAATGCGGATGGAGCGCGATGCCCTGGCGCACGAGCGCTTCGGTAAGTGCATCGCGGATATCGGAATCGAAGCCTCGAAGGACCCGATCGCTTCGAAATGCGAGCTTTGTTTCGACTCCGAGCGCGGCGACGACCATGGCGAGCTCGACGGCGATATAGCCGCTACCGACGATGACCATCGAACGCGGCAGCTCCTTCATCGCGAAAAAACCATTGGAATCGATGCCGAGCTCGCTCCCGGGAAGATCGAGCCGCGTCGGACGCCCACCGGTGGCGAGGAGGATGTGTTTTGCGTGAAGCACGCGTCCGTCCACCTCGACGCGCTCTTCATCGAGGAGCTTTCCAAAGCCGGAAACGATTGTGACGCCGGCGCGCTCGAGAAGCCCCTGATAGATCCCGTTGAGCCGTGCGATCTCGCGATCTTTATTTTCGACGAGGCGTCGAAAATTCATCGTCGGCTCGCTTACGTCCCAGCCGTAGAAGGCGGCGTCGTGTACATCGGCCGGAAATTCAGAAGCGTAAACGTAAAGCTTTTTCGGGATGCAGCCGACGTTTACGCAGGTCCCTCCAAGCGCGCCGGCCTCGACGATGGCGACCTTCGCGCCGAAGCCAGCGGCAAAACGGGCGGCGCGGACCCCTGCGGATCCTGCGCCAAGGACTACGAAATCAAAAGCGTCGTTCATTGATCGAGCTTAGCTTCCTGCCACTCGCTCCGCACGTGAGCGCCCCGGAGGAGTGGATCCGAGCTCGCGGAATGACGCTTGAATCTCCCTTTATTCTTGGCGGCAGAGGACGAAGAAGCTCGGCAGGTTTTTCCCGCCCTTCGTCGCCTGGCCGATGGAGACGTGCTTTGAGACGCGGCGCATGATGTCTTCCATTCCGTTGTACACCACGATGGAGAGGCGCTCGTCGTTTCGAAGAATCTCGGGCCAATGCGCGGGTTTGCGCGGCGGGATGCGCCGGTAATCAATCACGACCTCGCCCGGGACCGAATAGGGGAGGGCAACAAAATAACCGGGGCCGACGACGCGCTCAAGAAATGCCGAGTTGCGGTTATAGCCCCAGAGCTCGTTGTCAGCGCCGGTATCGGGGCGAACAAAGACCTTCGCGAAATAGTTGAAGAAGGGGAGCGTATTTCGCCCCTCGTGCACGACCTCTTGCATCGGCGGAGTCTCTTCGGGAACGAAGAAATTGAGATCGAGGGCGCGACCTGCCGCGAGGTCGAAGAGTCGCTTCTGCTCCTTGCGGCCGAGTGAAAGCGCCTCGCGCGTCCGCGCTTGGTTGTCGAGGGAGTCGAGGTGGGCCGCGATCTTGTCGATATCGGCGCTCCTCTCGTTCAGGAGGTTCTGCAAATTGGTCATACCAATATTCTGAGGGCTCTTCGAGCGAAGCGCAATATCCGTGTTGAGGTTTTTTCACCCTGGGCGGTGAGGGTGTCCGTGGACGCCGGCGATGCGGGTCGTATCGACGAGAAGAGAGACAAAGACCGAGAAAACGCGTCGGGCAGCCTCGAGATCCAGACCAAACTCCCGGAGTGCTCGTCGGAGCATCCGCCCGGCCCGATCATGAACGACCTTCTTCGCCATATCTAAAGCCTCGACTTCGAAAGCTGAGGCGTGGACGTCCTCGCGGCTGAGCTTTCGGACGATTCCGAGATATTCATCGAGCAGCTCGCCGAGTGCATCGGGCGGAATGGCGACGCTCGCCAGCAGATCGTCTCCGGCGTCTCGAAGCTCGAGCCCAAGCGCGTCCGGCTCGGCTTGGATTTTTAGCGTTCTCCCCTCAGGGCCTTCGAGGCTTCGCGCATATTCTTCAAGTCCGTTTTTTAGCGTGTTCAGCTCCAGGAGCCTCGCTTGATGAAAATTGCGGAGGAGTGAGCCTCCAAGTTCGACGGCTTCGATGGACACGCGTGAACTATATCAGGCACGGGATCGCGGCGCAGGATGCGTCAGCGCGCAGAGCTCTCTTCTTGAAGCGTCCTCGGCGATGCGTTCTCCGCGATGTGTTCCGATGAAAAGCCTGCTATCGTCTCTCAGTGGAGATGAGTGGGCCGCGGAATCGAATCTACCGATGGGATCTGGATAAGACCTATCTAAGGACGGAGTTCGATACCGTCCGCGATCTCGTCCGTACCGCGCTCGAAAAGCCCAAGCTCAAGCGCACCGTGCCGGGCGCCGCCGCGCTCCTTCGCGAGATCCGCGCAACCGGCCCCGCCGGCGTCTACATCCTGTCGGGGAGTCCCGAGCAGATGCGCTCGCGCCTCGAGCAGAAACTCACCCTCGATGGCATCCAATGGGATGAATTCATCCTCAAGCCCTCGCTTCGGCGGCTTCTTCGCGGCCAAGTTCGTTTTCTCCGTGATCAGGTCTCTTATAAACTCGGCTCACTCCTTCGTTCGCGTGCAAAGGTCGATCCCGACACGACCGAGATTCTCTTTGGAGACGATGCCGAGGCCGACGCCTTCGTCTACTCGTTCTACGCCGCGATCATCTCGGGCCAGGTGAAGGAGGAAGAGATCCTCGCGGTGCTCGAGAAGAGCCGCGCCTACGAAGACGATATTGAGCTCATTGTCGAGAGCGCGCGCCAAATCGAGACCGGAGAGATCGTCGAGCGGATCTTCATTCATCTTGATCGCGTGCGTCCCGCGACCAGCTTTGAAAGCTTCGGCTCTCGCGTTTGCCCCTTCTACAACTACCTCCAGCCCGCGCTCGTCTTGGTCCAAGACGGGGTCCTTGGCGCGGATGCGGCTTTACGCGTGGGCGGTGCCATCCTTCAGGAACGCGGAATGAGTCCCGAGGCGATGGGCGCAAGCTTCGACGACCTTGTGCGCCGCGGCTTCGTCGGAAGAGTCGCCGCAGAGCGTCTCCTTGAAGCGAGCCTCCCCGACGTTCAGGCCGCCCGC
>JAAZAH010000185.1 GCA_012514415.1 Sandaracinaceae bacterium | reverse complement strand
TCGTGCGTGTGGTCGCGCGCTCAGGTAAGCCGATCATCCTGTCGACGGGAATGGCGACGCTTGTCGAGATCGGGCGCGCAGTCGAGGCGATCCGCGAAGAATGGGGCGAGCGCGATCACGGACTCGCGCTTCTTCGATGCGTGAGCGCATATCCGGCCTCGCCCCGCGATATGAACCTGAAGACGATCTCGGTGTTGGGTCCGCTCTTTGACGCGATCCCCGGCCTCTCCGATCACACGCTCGGCACGGCGGTCGCGACCACCTCGATCGCGTTTGGTGCGAAGATCATCGAGAAGCATTTCACGCTCTCGCGCGCGGATGGCGGCCCCGACGCGGCCTTTTCTCTCGAGCCGTCCGAGTTTCGGAGGCTCGTCGACGACGTGCGAGTGGCCGAGGAGGCGATTGGCGAAGTTCGTTTCGGACCGACCGAAGGGGATGCCGCGAGCGCGCGATTTAAGCGCTCGATCCTCATCGCTCAAGATATCGATAAGGGCGAGGTTCTCTCCGAGAAAAACCTTAGGATCCTACGACCTGGCGTGGGCCTTCCTCCGCACCTCTACCGAGCGATTCTGGGGCGTCGGGCGGCGCGCGCACTCAGCGCCGGTGAGCCTCTGCTCGCAGAGGATATCGAAGGTTTCGATACCGGCGCGATTTGAGCGCCAACGCTCCGACCTGCACGCGGAGATCCCTACATGTGTAAACTGAGAAGTTTTGGTCGTGCTTTCAATTTACCCTTAAATGGCGCTAAGATACGTTCATGGATTGTCGCCGATTCCGCACAATTTCGAGTCTGAGGCCGCGCTTTTCGGTTGGCCCGCTTGCTCGACTCTTCGCCCTGCCGGCAGTTTTTTCGCTCCTCGCGTGCGATGCGCCGCAGCCAGAGCGTGCGCTTCCGACGATTGGCTGGCAGCAGGCCGAGATTTCGACCGTCGACGAGTGCCCGCCGGGGAGCAACATCATCCTTGGCGGTGGCGGACCCGATATCATCCACGGCACCGAAGGTGATGATTGCATCTTCGGCCGCGGCGGCGACGACATCATCTACGGGTACGGCGGGAACGATTATATCGTCGGCGGACCCGGCAACGACACCATCTACGGCGGCGACGGGGATGATGTGATCTGGGGCGGTGAGGGCGACGATACCATCTACGGCGAGGACGGCGACGACATCATCTACGGAGGGAAAGGCGCGGATTTCGTCGATGGTGGTGAAGGCGCCGATCGCATCTTCGGTCAAGCCGGAAACGATCGCCTCTACGGCTATCGAGGCGAGGATTATATCGTCGGCGGTGAGGGGGACGATCTCATCCACGGCGGGCCCGATAACGATGAGCTCTACGGTCAGTTCGGGAGCAATGAGATCGAAGGCGGTGCCGGCGACGATTACATCGAGGGCGGCACCGGCCCCGATCATATCCGCGGCAATGCCGGAGACGATATCATCTTCGGGCGCGGCGGAAACGACACGATCCTCGGCGGACCCGGTAACGATCTTCTCTATGGCCAGGCAGGCGATGATGGGCTCTACGGCCAGGGCGGCGACGATCTGCTCTATGGTGGCGCAGGCGACGATGTCTTGGTTGGCGGTCCCGGCGTCGATGAGCTCTATGGGGACGCTGGCAACGACGAGCTCGTCGGGGATGAGGACGATCGGCGCCTCCATTGCGGTCCGGGCGTCGATCTCCTCCTTCCTCCTTCGCTTGTCGGGACGATGTGCGATGAGTGATGGGCGCCGCGCCGGATGAAGCGCATTCTTTATCTCGCCAAGGGGTACGAACCTGCGCTTGGCGGGGTGGAGACCTTCGTACGTCAGCTTGCCGAGGCGCCAGATTATGAAGCATGCGTTCTCGTCGCTGCGCACGAGCCTTTTACACCGCTGTCGCGTGAATTGATCCGCGGCGTTCGGGTGATTCGCGCGCCAAGCCTTGGGCTCAGGTTCAGCACGCCCATGGCGCCGACGTATTTTTTCCACCTGTTGCGCGAGGTGGAGCGAGCCGATCTCATCCACCTTCAGCTTCCGTTTCCTCTGGGTGAGCTCGGCCTCGTCTTTTTGCTCCCTGCGCTACGGAAGAAGAAGCTCGTCGTCACCTTCCACGCGGATCCCGCGCTCACCCGCTGGGGTGCCTTGCTCTCGTTTTATCGGCCCCTCTTCGATGCTGTGCTTCGGCGGGCCGATCGAATCACCGTCACGTCGCCAGCGAATCGAGACAATTCACCTTCGCTCGCGGCGCATCGAGCGAAAGTCGACGTGATCCCGCTCGCTTTCGATCCGATCGATGAAGGCGCGGCGCACGAGCGGGCCATTCAGCTACGCACGGAGCTCGATCTTGACACTAGAAAGATTGCGCTCTTCCTCGGGCGGCTCGCGTATTATAAGGGCCTTCCGACACTCCTCGAGGCCATGAAGTCCGTCGATGGCGTCTTTCTCATCGTGGCGGGCGATGGTGAACTCCGCGACGAGGCGCGGCGCTTCGTTCGTGAGGAGGGCCTCGGTGATCGCGTGCGCTTTGTCGGCGCGATCCCGAATGAAGACGTTGCGGCCTATTTCGAGCTTGCCGATCTTTTCGTCTTCCCGTCGATTACTCCGAGTGAAGCCTTTGGAATCGTGCAGCTCGAGGCCCTCCGCGCCGGGGTGCCGATCATCAATACGAGCCTGCCGACGGGTGTACCCTTTGTGAGCCCGGATGGGGAGACAGGGCTCACCGTTTCGCCATCGGACGCGGACGCTCTCGCCGGCGCCATGCAAAAGCTCAGCGCCGACGAAGCGCTCTATGCGCGCTTCAGTCAAAATGCGCGAGCGCGCTCCGCTCAATTTACGCTTGAAGCGATGCGCGGGGCGTATCGAGCGATTTACGAGGAGCTGCTGGGCTCGCTCGATTGAGATGAGCCTGGAAAGCCGGCCACTCTCAAGGCAACCGTGCGCGATGAGGGCGCGGTATGGGCGAGCACCCTACACGAATCACACGGAGGCGAAGAGCTTGCGCATGCCCGAGGGGAGAAACCCGAGGGCAATCCCGACTGCGAGGCCGCCTAACTCGGAAAGTCCGACGCAGGCGCAGCCCATCATCCCGACGACGCCCGCGACTCCGGCCGCCGCAACCCAAAAGCTGGGCCGAGCCTTGAGCGCTTTTCCGCCGGCCGCGACGGCGAGGCCCGCCGCGAATCCGCCGGCCGTGCAGGCCACCATGCAGCTGGTCGAGCAGCCCGCGGCGCTGCATCCGCTCATCAGGCTTGCTGCATACGCGAGACTGAAGGGAGCAAGGCCTGCCAGCGCCCCAGGAAGCACTGCGCGCTGAAGATCTCGCCCGTAAAAGAGCATCCCGATCGTGAGTGCGACCAGCAGCCCGGCCAAAACGAGCGCGCGCCATTCGGCGCCGTGAAGAAGAAGCGCGATGAGCGCGAAAAACGCAATCGGAGCGCTCCCAAGAAGGGCCCGACGCAGCCTCGCGAGCTCATAGCGCCTTCGAAGCCGCGCCTCGAACTCCGAATTGAGTCGTTCAATCAAATCCATAGAGCCTCCTTAATCGTTCGCGTAGCCGGGTGCGGGCACGTTCCTTGCGCTTGCGAAAGGCGGCGGGATGAATCGCCGGCTCGGCATCTTCATAGATGGCGAAGATGGTCTCCCGGTCGATCTCCCGGAGTCCGTCGATCGCCTCGAGCGTCGCCTCGACGAGCGCTCTTCGGTCCAAGATGGTCTCGGGAGTGTCTTCCTCGGCGACGGGATCGTGCGGTATGGCGAACTCACGGTTTCGAGCGCGCCTACGGAGAAGAGTGCGGCACTCCCAGCCCGCGATGGCGAGGACCCACGGTAGGGCGGGGCGGGCGCGATCGTAATCGATGGGAGCGCGTTCGAAGATCTTGAGGAGAGCGTTCTGTGTCGCGTCGAGTGCGTCTGCCTCATTCTTGAGGAGATGGTCGGCGAGGCGCGCGATTGGCGGTTCGATGGCGCGAAAAACATCGTGGAAAACGGAGCGATCGCCGTCCGCGAGGCGTGCCATCATCCGATCGAGCGCTTGAGTTTCGTCACTCATCCTAGGGGAGACGTGCTTGAAGCAGCGGTGCGGCTTGCGTCAACGAGGCGGCACCTTGCTGCTCTAGACTATAGGCCCGAACACGCGAAGCGTGACCGCGTGGCGCGCAAACCGCGCCGTAGACGCGCAAATCAGCCCGGAAGTCGGTCGCCTTTTGAGCGCGTGCCTGCCCCAAGGTCGGTGCAGCCTACGGATGGAGCGAGCTCGAATTCAGCGGCCCGTCGAGCCAAAACCGCCTTCTCCGCGCTCCGTCTCATCGAGCGATTCGAACAAGACCTCACGAAGCGCGGCCTGGGGTGCGTGGGCAATCACCATTTGAGCGATTCGCTCGCCGTGAGCGATGCGAAAAGGCTCGGGCCCGTGATTGATGAGGAGGACCTTGATCTCGCCGCGATAATCCGAGTCGATCGTACCCGGCGAGTTGAGGACGGTTACGCCATGCCGAGCCGCGAGTCCGCTCCGTGGCCGAATCTGTGCTTCGAAGCCTTTGGGGAGCGCGATGGCGAGCCCGGTTGGGATCGCGGCGAACACTCCGGGAGCGAGCTCGAGGTCTTCGTCAATGCAGGCGCTGAGATCGAGCCCAGCGGCTCCTTCGGTCGCGTAGATCGGCAGCCGCGCAGTGGGGCGAAGGCGGGCGATTTGAACGATCGGAGGAGCCGCGGTCATCAGGGATCAATCCTCGTCGTGATAGCCGCGCCGTGAGCGACGACGACGGGGCGGGAAGTCATCGTCGGCATCGGGCTCGACGATCAGCGGGCTTTCGACTGCGCGGCCGGCGACGGGCTCACGATCGTCGTCGCGGTAGCGCTCGTCGCGCGAGCGGCGTCCGGAACGCTCCTCGCCCCGACCGCGACGCGGGCGCGGTTCATCGAGCACGTCATCTTCGTCACGACGTGCGCGCCGAGGCCGCTCTGCGCGTTCAAAACGCTCTTCCTCATCGCGCTCGCTGCGTGTGCGGCGCGGCTCATCCTCACGGTCTCGCCGACGTGCGCGGGGATCGTCCTCGCGATGCCGGCGTGCGCGGCGGGGTCGCTCGTCGTCTTCGGCGCGCCGCGGCGTGCGCACACGCGTCTCCGGCTCATCGAAATCCTCGCGGCTTCGTCTCGGCGCGTCGTCGTCGCGATCGTCGCGATGCCTTCGCGCTCGCCTCGAATCGTCATCGTCCTCGAAGCGCGACGAGCGCCGGGGGCGATCCTCATCGCTTGTGCGGACCCGCCGCGGACGCTCCTCATCGTATTCCGATTCGCGCGCCGAGGACTCATCGTCGCCGAAATCGCGCTCTTCACGACTCCGTCCACTGCGTGCGCGGCGGGGGCGCTCCTCGCGTCCGCGCTCTCTCCGCTTTCGCGGCTCGCGCTCTTCGGCTTCGTCGCGCTCTTCTCGCTCGGTCGCGCTCGACCTCGGCTCGTCTTCAGCGACGCTCTCCTCGCTTGCGCCGCGTCGGCGCGCTCGCCGCTCATCGTCGCGGCGGGGGCGCTCTTCGCCCGCGGATCGGCTCTCGTCGCGACGGGGGCGCTCTTCGCCCTCGGATCGGCTCTCGTCGCGACGGCCACGGCGCTCCTCGCGACGGGGGCGCTCCTCGCCGTTTCCATCGTCCTCGTCACGGCGGCTGCTCCGGCGCTCTTCTCGTCGGGGACGCTCTTCACGCTTCGAACGCTCTTCGCGCCGGGGGCGGTCTTCACGCGCGGGGCGCTCGCGACGGCTGCTGTCATAATCCGCCGGCTTTTCGAGGAGCTCCTTGCGGTTCAGACGGATGCGACCTTCGCGATCGATATCGGAGATGATCACCTCGACTTCGTCGCCCAGCTTGAAGAGATCCTCAACGTTCTCGACGTAATCCCACGACATGTCGGTGATGTGAAGGAGGCCGTCGGTGCCCGGCGCGATCTCAAGGAAAACGCCATAGCGCTCGACGCGTCGAACGACGCCGGTGTATTTCGCGCCGATCTCGGGCTCGGTCGTCAGGCTCTCAACAATGGCGATTGCCTTTTGAACGGCCTCGGCGTCGGGTGAGGCGATGGCGACCGTACCGTCATCGCTCACATCGATCTTCACGCCCGTTTGATCGACGATGGCCTTGATCATCTTACCGCCCGGCCCGATGATCAGACGGATCTGGTCGGGCTTGACCTTAAGCGTTGTGATGCGCGGCGCGTGACGGTTCAGCTCGCTCCGCGGCGCGTCCAAGACCTCGTTCATCTTATCAAGGATATGGAGACGGCCCTCGCGCGCCTGATCAAGCGCCTCATCGAGAATCTCGGCCGATAGACCCGCCACCTTGATGTCCATCTGAATGGCCGTGATACCCTTCTCCGTTCCGCAGACCTTGAAGTCCATGTCGCCGAGATGGTCTTCATCACCGAGAATATCGGTGAGGACGGCATAGCGTTCGCCTTCCATGATGAGACCCATCGCGACGCCCGCGACGGCCGACTTCAGTGGCACACCGGCGTCCATCAGCGCGAGCGAGCCGCCGCAAACCGTCGCCATCGACGAGGAACCATTCGATTCCGTGATTTCGGAGACGACGCGGACCGTATAGGGGAATTCCTCGCGATCCGGCATCATCTTCTTGAGCGCGCGCTCAGCGAGGTTTCCGTGGCCAACTTCTCGCCGACCAGGGCCACGCATCGGGCGCGTCTCGCCGACGGAGTAGGGCGGGAAATTGTAGTGGAGGATGAAGCTCTTCCAATATTCCTCGATGAGCCCGTCGATGCGCTGCTCGTCTTGGCGCGTGCCGAGCGTCGTCGTGACGATCGCCTGCGTCTCACCGCGTGTAAAGAGCGATGAGCCATGGGTGCGCGGAAGAAAGCCAACCTCGATGTCGATCGGACGCACGGTCTTCAGGTCGCGTCCATCAACACGCCGGCGGTCGGTGAGGATCTGCTCGCGCATCGTATTGTAGCGGAGCGCCTCATAAGCATCCTTGATCTCGCCCTCGCGTTCGGGGAATTCCTCGGCGAGCGCCTCGACGATCTCGCGCTTCACCTCGGCGAAGCGATCGTAGCGGGCGTGTTTTTCGGTGATGTTGCACGCTTCGCGCGTCTTCTCGAGACCAAGCTCGCGGACGCGCGAGACGAGGCTGGCATCGGCTTCGGGGACGATGTGCTCACGCTTCGGCTTTCCAACGGAGTCGCGGATCTTTTCGATCAGGGTGATGACCCCCTGAATCGCCTCATGGCCAAATTGAAGGGCCGCGAGCATGTCTGCTTCAGAGATCTCATCGCCCTCGCCCTCGACCATCATGATCGCATCGCGCGTGCCGGCGAGAAGGATGTCCATATCGCTCTCTTCGAGCTCTTGGAAGGTCGGGTTCGCGACGAATTCGCCGTCGATGCGGCCGATTCGGACGCCGGCGATGGGTCCGCCCCAGGGGATGGGCGAAATATGAAGCGCCGCCGAGGCGCCGATCATCGCGAGGACATCGCTCGGGTTTTCGCCGTCGGCCGAGTGGACCGTTGCGATGATTTGGACGTCCTTATAGTAAGCGTCCGGAAAGAGCGGGCGGCACGGGCGATCGATGAGTCGCGAGGTGAGCACCTCCGAGTCGCGGAGCTTGCCCTCGCGCTTGAAGAAGCCGCCCGGGATCTTTCCGGCGGCGTGCGTCTTCTCGATATAATCGACCGTAAGCGGCATGAAATTCGTGCCCGGGCGGGCCTCTTTCGCGCCGACTGCGGTGACGAGGACGACGGTCTCCCCCGAAGTGACGAGGACCGCACCATCGGCCTGCTTGGCGATGCGTCCCGTCTCGAGGGTAATGACCTTGTCCCCAACTTTAACGGATTCTCTAACTAACATGGAAGGACTCCCGGGCCCCACGGCCCTTTAACGGTCGCCCTTCGTGGCGGAGTTCCGCTGCAAACTGTTGAAACGGTGCCCCCTAAAGCGCCTCAGGCGGGGCTCGATCCTCGGTTCGGGAGCTCGAATGGGGGCTTTATCACTCAAGCGCCCGAATCGAAGAGCGAACGATCCACGACCCGGCGCAGCCGCGAAGCGGCGACTGGACTGAATTCAAAAAAGAGCGATACGGCCTTCCGTATCGCTCTTTGGAGGGCCTCCGACTTAGCGGCGGATGCCCAGCGCGGAAATGATCTTACGGTATCGCTCGATGTCCTTTTCGCGGATATAATCGAGCAGTCGTCGTCGCTTGGCAACGAGCTTCAGGAGACCACGGCGGCCGTGGTGGTCCTTCTTATGGGTCTTGAAGTGCTCGGTGAGGTAGGTGATCCGCTCGGTGAGGATTGCGATCTGGACCTCGGGCGAGCCGCTATCCGTCTCGTGGACGCGGAATTTCTCGATAAGAGCGGTCTTTTGGTCGGGTGCTAGAGCCATCGTATGCCAAAATGAGGAGGGCCAGCTAGGCCTCAGGATCTCGTCTTACTGGATTAGAGGGCGGAGTATGGAGGCGCTTTGGGGGCCCGTCAAGCGCGCGGGGGCGAATTAACCGGCGACGGGGATCTTCTCGCGAAGCTGACGCGCGCGTTCGCGGGCGAGCGGCACCCGGGGCTTGTCCGGATGGTCGAGGAGGACCTCGTAGGTCCCCGACCCGGTGGGCTCGATGGCCCGGATGCGCTCGAGCCGCACGATGGCACCGCGATGCGTCCGAAAGAAAGCCTGAGGGTCGAGCCTTTTTTCGATATTGGCGAGCGTGAGATCGAGCGCGTAGCGATCGTCTGAGGTCACGGCCCACACCAGCTCGTCCCGCACCTCGAAATAGACGACCGAATGAAGCTCGACGACGATGAACGCGCCCCGACGCTTGATCGCGAGCCGCTCGAGCGGCTCTTCGTTCGTTTCCTGTCCGTCCTCGATCTCGATGAGCCGGTCGAGGGTTTTGCGAAGTCGTGAGAGACGGACGGGCTTCAAGAGGTAATCTGTCACTCCAGCCTCGAAGCCGCGGATGGCGCCATCGTCGTGCGCGCTCACGATCACCACGTGCACATTCGGCTTACGGCTCCGGAGGGTCTCCGCGAGCGTGATCCCATCGGGGCCGGGCATCTTGAGATCGACGAATGCAATATTCGGCGAGACCTCATCGAAGAGTCTGAGGGCCTCCTTGGCGTTCTTTGCCTCGCCGAGGACCTCGACGCCGCATTCCTCCAGCAGAAATTGCAGCTCATCGCGTGCGAGCGGTTCATCATCGACGACGATCGCCCGGAGCTTTCCGAAGGATTTATCCTGTGCTTGCTGCCGCATCATTCGTGAGAATCGCGCGTTTCGGTAGTCGAACGCAAGCCGTCGTCTCCGCCTCGCCAAATTCGAGGACGAGCGACGCCTCTTCGCCGTAGCGGTGCTGAAGACTCTCGCGGAGCGTCCGGAGCGCGACGCCGGCACCGCGCTCCGACGCCGAAGCCTTCTCGCCGCGTCCGCGATCGATCACGCGGAGCTCGAGGGCGTCCTCGGTGAGACGCGATTCGATCCGGATGACGCCGCCGTCTTCGTGAAGACCCACGCCATGCCGGACGGCGTTTTCGACGATCGGCTGCAGGAGGAGGGCGGGGATCGACAGCTCAAGCGTCTCTTCCGCGAGGTCGAGCTCGATCTGGAGGTTCTCTCCGAGGCGCGCGTTTTCGATCTCAAGGTAGGAGCGCGCGTGCTCGACCTCGCTCTCGAGCGTCGCATTCTCTGGGTGATGGAGGATGTAGCGGTAAAGATCGGCGACGTTGAGCACGAGATCACGCGCTCGCTCCGAGTCGACGCGGATTGCGGCGCGGATCGTGTTCAGCGCATTAAATAGGAAGTGCGGCTCGAGCCGACCGCGAAGGGCGAGGAGACTCATCGCTTGTCCGGCGGCACGCGCTTCAACGAGGGCCACTGCGCTCTCCTCGCGGGCGATGATGACTCGCGTCACGGAGTGGAAGATCCAAATCGAAGCGGTATTTGCCGCAGCCTCGAGACCGAGCGCCGGAAAACTCGATAGATAGGTGTGCCCCACTCCGAAGAGCTCGGTTTCAAAGAGCTCGAAGCAGACGGCGGTGAGCAGAATCAGCAGCCCGAGCGCGAGGGTTCGCTTCGAGCCGTCAAAGAGGTATTTATGGTTCACGCTCAGGTAACCGACCACATAGCCGACGAAGAGCGTACCGAAGAAGGCGCCGAATCCGGAATCGGGCTCGACGCGAAAATGGAAGAAGAGCGAAGCGATGAGCGCGACGAAGGTGCCGGTCCGAGGCCCCGCGAGAAGTGCTGCGATGAAGACGCCCGTGAGCCGGAGATCAATCGCGACGCCGAGCCATTCCACGCCGAGCCGCGCGCCCCACATCGAGAGCGCGACTCCGAGAAAGAAGACAGCGAGATAATCGCGCGGGCGCTGCACTCCAAGGAGGCGATTGCGTAAGGGCAGGTAGAGGACCGCCGCGAGCCCGGCGGTCGCCATCAGCCCCATCTTCTCTGCGACGAGAATCGCTACATCACGGCCGTCCATTGGTTCTTTCCATCGAAATCAGTGAAATCCGCGCGAAGATCCCGCAAATCGCGCGTGATGCTCGCTGAAGCTTGAATAAACGCGGTGGAGTGTGTAGTTGTCGAGTGATATTTTTCTCGTCGAGCACGGGATATGTGAGATCCTCAGTGGCGATTCATGCGACAGTGCACTCATTGCGGCTCTCGTTTTTCGAATGATGCGCGCTTTTGTCCGTACGACGGGGAGCCGACGCGAGATGCGACGCCTCGCGGCGCTGACGCATTCATAGGGACGATCCTTGCAGGGCGCTATCGCATCGAATCGATCCTCGGCGAAGGGGGCATGGGGATCGTCTATCGC
Organism: Sandaracinaceae bacterium; assembly: GCA_012514415.1. Classification (GTDB taxonomy): domain Bacteria; phylum Myxococcota_A; class Polyangia; order Polyangiales; family Houyiibacteriaceae; genus JAAYBZ01. Next base: position 493 of record JAAZAH010000185.1, on the reverse strand, counting down.
GCGGTTCACGTCGAGCTCGATAAGCGCGTCGCCGTCAAGATGCTCCGCGCCGATATGGCGAACGACGAGACCGTAGCGAAACGTTTCGTTCAAGAGGCCAAAGCGCTCTCGAGGATCGTCCACGCGCATATCGTCGAGGTCTTCGATTTTGGCAGAACCGAAGACGGGCTCGCGTATTTCGTGATGGAATACCTTGAGGGCCGGAGCCTTCGCGAGGCGCTCCGCGAAAACGACCTCAGCGCGCGAGAAATCCTCCGGGTGGCGAGGGCGATGGCCGAAGGGCTCGGAGCGGCACACGCAGCGGGGATCATCCATCGCGATCTCAAGCCGGATAATGTACAGCTCGTCCAACGCGATGACGATCGTTGCTATGTGAAGATCCTCGACTTTGGTGTGGCAAAGGTCGCGGGTGTCTCAAGGCTCACCCGCAACGGAGCGGTCTTCGGCACACCGCACTATATGAGCCCCGAACAAGCGCAGGGGCATCCGGTCG
>JAAZAH010000184.1 GCA_012514415.1 Sandaracinaceae bacterium | reverse complement strand
GAGGGCCTCACGCTGAGAGAGGCGAAGTTTGTCGAAATCCGCGCCTTCGGCGAGCTCTTCCGCTCGGAGGACGTCCGTGAAGGAACGCGCGCCTTTCTCGAGAAGCGGTCGCCGAACTTCAAAGGCGTCTGAGCGAAGCTAGCGGCGATCGATCTCGACGATGACAGGAGCGTGATCGGAAGGACTCTCTCCGGTCCGTTCCTCTCGATCGACGATGGCGCCGATGGTGTCTTCGAGCAAGCCGCGCGTCCCGTAGATGTGATCGATGCGGAGTCCGTTTCCGCGTTCGAACCCGCCGCCTCGATAATCCCACCATGAGTAGATCCCGCCGCGCCGATGAAAGGGGCGGAAAAGATCGTGGAGCCCGAGCGCTTCGATCTCTTTGAGTGCGGCGCGGACCTCTTCGTTCGCAAGGACGCCGCCCTCCCATTCATGCGGGCGCGCGACATCATCTTCAAAGGGCGCGATGTTGTAATCGCCCGCCAAAATCAGGTCGCCGCCGCGCTCGAGCTCGCTTCGAATCCGTTCTCTGAGCCGCGCGATCCAGGCGAGCTTGTACTGATATTTATCGCTCCCCATCGCTCCGCCGTTGGGGAAATACGCAGAGATGACTCGCATCCCATAAGTGTCGCCAGCGATGATGCGAGATTGGGGATCTTCCACCTGATCGCCCATGCCTAGGGCGATGTTCTCGATCGGCTCGCGGCTCAAGATCGCCACGCCGTTATAGGTCTTTTGCCCGTGGACTGCAGAATGGTAACCGAGCGCCTCGAGCTCTTTGTAGGGGAAGGCGTGATCCTCGAGCTTCAGCTCCTGGAGACATAGGACGTCGACCCGATGACGTTCGAGCCAGCGAAGGACGCGTTCTTTTCGCGCGCGAATCGAGTTCACATTGAAGGTCGCAATGCGCATATCCACTAAGCCTCATGGAGCCTCCGGAAAGCAGCCCGCCGAAAACGAGCGGCATGCGAGCGGGGCTCCGCCACATGCTAATGCGGAAGCGCCCGGAGGGCGAGCTGTCGCCTCCCGGTCCCGGTGGTCTCAAAGAGCACGCTCGGCGCGAGCCCCTCGCCGCGTGGAAGAAGAATCGGAGAGAACGCATCCGCTTCAGAATCCGCGACGAGCGCGCGATCGTCGGAAAAGCTTATCCCCCCATCGCTCGAGATCGCGTATCGGATCTGGTTCCGACCGCGGCGAAAGTCTTGGAACACCGCGTAGACTTTCTCGTCATCCACTTCGATGAACGGCCTCCACTGCGACCAGCCTTCCGTATCGCTCGAGGCGAGACTGAAGCTTGTCGGCTCGCCCTCCACGGGGATGCGCCGAAAGCGGGCGTCGTAGTCTTCTTTCCGCACCCGAAGATCGGTGTGCGCGAGGAGGACGCTTCCATCGCCCAGCAGCTGGATCTGTGGATCGCTATGAATCGGTTCAACGGCATCGAACGCATCGTCGACTCGAACGGGCTGCGAAAAAGGCGCCTCAGGACCTTCTCCCGGCTCTCGAAACGCGGCATAGACGCCCCATGCAAACGAATGGAAACCGATGAAAGCGATTGCCGTGCGATCCCCGCTCCGCGCGACACTCGGCGCCCATTGGTTTTGCCGTGGGTCGTAAGTCGATTCCTCGAGTGGCTCGAGTGCGCGGATCGGGCCGAAGCTCAACCCGCCATCGTCGCTCTCACGAAGATGAACGCGCGAGGCCCCGCTCGTCATGTCGACGAAAGCGATCGTGAGCTTCGATCCCTCGGACGCGATCGCTGGCACCCAAACTTCTCCTTCGGCGATGCTGGTGCCTTGATCGAAACTCTCTCCTCGGTCTTTGGAACGATGAAATCGGATTCGCCTCTCGCCCCGCTCACCGTCTTGAAAAACGAGGAGGATTGCCCCATCCGATTCGGCAAGTCGCGGCCGAAGCGCGCGTCCTCTCGACTCAACGAGCTTTCGGGCTTCGCCCACACGGCCGTCCTTCTGGATGCGCAGCCCATAGATCGCGGACGCCCCGTCGCGTGTATCTTCGAAAGCAACGAACGCCGTCCCATCGCCTAGTCGGATCGCGTCCGCCCGGCGCTGTTCGCCGCGATCCGAGGGGGCGAGCAGCTCGACGTCGCCGTCGGAGCGTTCGGGAAAGGGCGCGCCGAGATCCAGATCGAAGAATGCGGTGTGATAGGCATAATCATTCTCGCGCGATCCGCCGGGAAGAAGCTTTTCTCCCTCGGCGCGGAGGATGGCGCGCCGCTCGTCGAGACTTCCCGTTTGAGGATCGTCGATCACCCATGGCGCCACCGCTCCAAAACCAGGCATCGGGTCCTGCCCGACAAAGGCCTTCAGCTCATCGCTAAGGTGCGGATCGACCCAGACCGCGCTCTGACAATCGAAAATGAGATCGAAGAAATTCATGCTGAGGCAGGGGAGGACGTTCGCTTTGAACTCGGCGTACTTCATCACCGCGGCATAGCCGCCCTCATTGACGACATCCGGGGACCAGCTCGGATCGTCAGCATGTTCAATGGTCCACCCTGAGAACGCCTCGGGCTGAAGCAGAAGGTTCACGCCAGAGAGAGCGAGGCGGTCGAGTACATCCGGCATCCATGCGTCTTTGCTGATGACGACCCCGACCTCGCCAAAAGGGAGTCGAGCCCGACCGAGGTTGCCGAGCGGGCCATAATCGAGTTGAAGGGCGCTTTCTTCGGCCGGAACGAGATACTCCTTTTCGTGGCGCGAATGGAGCTCGCCTTCGGGATCGAAGATCAGGGTCTGATTGGGTAGATGCGCGCTCTTTGCACGATAGACGGGGCCATCTGTAGCTTCGCCGCCCGCCGTGAGCATCGCCGCGAGCGCGGAGTCCTCGACTTCTTCCGTCTCGGCGATGTTGTACGTCACCGCGACCCAGGCGCCGGTCTCCTCGGCGAGCTCTGCGAAGACCTCGAGAAGCGAACGCATCAAGATATCCGTCGGTGCCATGCTCGCCCGTTTTCCGAGCGGGAGGGCATCCTCACCGAAAATTCCGACGTAATAATCGATCGCGTCTTGGTAACTTGAATAGAGCTCGAGAAAGGCGGCGGTCGAGTCGGTTTTGCTGCGGCCCGTGGCGCCGCGCTCACCGATGAAGCTTGCGAGCAGCCCCGTATTCTCAGGGAAGACGAGGAAGTTCGGGCGATCCGTCGCAAGGTGGGGCCTCACCTCTGCATCGATGATGGCGTGGATCGAGGCCTTGAAGCGCTCGAGCGATTCCATGTCTTCGGGGAGAGAGCGCAGTCCCACAGCAAAGACACGAACCGGTCCACCGCCCATATCTTCGTTCAAATCGCGTTCATCGCCTCCGCATCCCGCCGAAATGACGAGACTGATCCCTAGGAGTGCCCAGCCCAGACTCGACCGGTTTTGGAAGGCGCTCGGTCGAAACGCCCTCCCGAAACCAAGCGGAGGGAGGGTGATGCGCAAGTAAATACCCGAGAAGAGGAGGAGGGAGGAACGCCCCATTCGGCGGACGATGGACCACATGCCCCCATCCTACGCTTTCTTTTGGTCACGAAGAAAGTCATCTTGAGGGAGATGATCCGACTGAAAATCGAAACCGCCAGTGCGCCGACTGCGATCGGCCCTTATTCTCAAGCCATCGCTTTCGGCGATCTCGTCTTCTGCTCCGGGCAGATTCCCCTCGATCCTGTGACAGGGGAGCTGGTCGGCGACGGCGACGTCCGATTAGAGACGCATCAAGTGATGAAAAACCTCCAAGCGGTGCTCGATGCGGCCGGCGCGGGACTCGCACGCATCTTGAAAACGACGATCTACCTTGTGGATCTCGACGATTTCGCCGCCGTCAACGAAGTCTACGCCGAATACTTCCCAGGACATGCGCCGCCTGCGCGCGCGACCGTCCAGGTGGCGGGACTCCCTCGCGGCGCACGCATCGAGATCGAATGCATCGCCGCCGTGAATCCTGCCGACTGAGGAAGACTCTGACCGCTCACCCGCTTGGGGCCGGCGGACCGGAGCCTCCGCAACGACTCGTGAAGCTGGGCGCCGCTTCGCCCACGGCGCCCTCTTTTTCGTGCTTCGCTCGGAGCGCGCGAGCGTTCAGCGGCGTGCGCTCTTGGCGAAAGGATCCTCGAAGCTGATGGTCTGCTCGCGATCGGGCCCGACGCTGATGAGGCTCACGGGGATGCCGATCTCTTTTTCGATGAGCTCGACGTAACGGCGTGCGCTTTCGGGGAGCGCATTACGTGAACGCGCGCCGTCGATCGCTTCATCCCACCCGGGAAGCGTCTCGTAGATCGCTTTGACGTTTCCGAGGCAATCGAAGGGGGGCTCGAGGAGGCGTTCGCCGTCGAGCTCGTAGGCGACGCAGACTTTCAGCTCTTTGAATCCCGTGAGGACATCGAGTTTCGTGAGCGCGAGCTCGCTCATCCCGTTGACGCGCGCGGCCATGCGGAGCGCGGGGAGATCGAGCCATCCGCAGCGACGCGGGCGCCCCGTCGTCGAACCAAATTCGCCCCCGGCATTTCGGAGCTCATCGCCCGTTTCGTCGAGGAGCTCGCTCGGGAAGGGCCCGCCTCCGACGCGCGTCGCATATGCCTTTGAGATGCCGACCACCTTCTCGATCGCCGTCGGGCCGATGCCGGCTCCGGCGCAGGCGCCTCCCGCGACCGCGTTCGAGCTCGTCACGAAGGGATACGTCCCGTGATCGATATCGAGCATCATCCCTTGCGCGCCTTCGAGGAGGATGCGCCGATCGGCCTTCACGGCGTCATGGACGATCGCGGCAGTATCCGTGATGAAGGGACGCAGCCGCTCTCCGAGCTCCGAAAAATGCTTGGCAACCTCTTGGGCATCGGGAAGCTCACCCCCGAGCGTCTTGACGAGCGGTGCCCACCCCTCCAGGTTCTCTTCGATCTTTTCGAGGAGGGAGGGACGAATCAGATCGCCAATACGAACACCGCGCCGACCGACCTTGTCTTCATAGGTCGGCCCGATCCCGCGCTTGGTGGTCCCGATGGCTCCATCGCCGCGCTGCGCTTCGCGTAGGCCATCGACGAGTTTATGCTGAGGCAGGACGACATGCGCTCGATCGGAGATGAAGAGCCGATCGCGCACGCTTACACCGCGCGCCTCGAGCTCGTCGATCTCGCGAAGGAGAACTTCCGGATCGAGGACCGTGCCCTGCGCGACCACGCAGCGCGAGCCCTCGTGGAGAATTCCGCTTGGGATGAGGTGAAGGATGACTTTCTCGCCGCCGACGACGAGCGTATGACCGGCGTTCGCACCTCCAGCGAAGCGCACGACGAGATCGGCGAAGGGCGTGTAGAGATCGACGATCTTGCCCTTTCCTTCATCGCCCCATTGAGCGCCAACGACAACCAAAGCAGGCATATTTACCTCGGGCGCGCGTCTGTCGCGCGTTCATCCATGAGCAGATCTTCGAGCTGCTCAAGCTCGGCGCGGGGGAGACTAAGCTCCCGCTCGCTTTCGATGAGCGTGATGCGGAGCTTTTGCCCCGCTTGAACCAAAAGATCGTAGCCCCAAGAGCGGGCGTACTCGAGTGCTTCCGAGCGCCTCTGCGCTCTTAGCGTGAGCACCTCGTAGCCACGGGAGCGTAACCCCTTTACGAGCTCATCGCCATCGCCACCTTCGCCGAGGAGGACGACACGCGGGGGCCGCTCTTCCTTGAGCGTGACGCCGCGCGCGCGAAGAGCCCATTCGAGGTTCTCGAGGTTGAGCGCAAAGCCCGTCGCGGGCATCTCGCGACCGAAGCGCGAGAGGAGTCCGTCGTAGCGCCCGCCCGAACCGATCGGCTCTCCGGGGCCCGCTGCCCACAGCGTAAAGCTTGCGCCCGTATAATACGCCTGTCCGCGGAGATCACCGAGATCGACAGAGAGCGAAGCGGGGAAGTCCTGGGCGATGGCCGAGGAGACGGCGTCCAGTTCATCGAGCGCTCGACTCATGGCCTCTCCCTTGAGGAGTTTGCGAGCGCGCTTGAGCGTCTCGGCGGGAGGACCACTGAGTGAGACCAGCGCTTCGATCGCCCGTCGCTCGGCCGCGCGCAACTTGATGCCGCTCAAGATCCGCTCGAGCGCAGCCGCGTCCTTTTGTGCGATGGCCGATACGATGGGCTCGCGGGATTCCATCGGTACGGGTTCGAGCGCGGCAAGGCCAAGGCCGACATGGGCGAGCTCGAGCGTAAACTCTTTCACCCCCACGGCGATGAGCGTCTCGGCGGCGAGGCGAAGAATCTCCGCGTCGGCTCCCGGGCCCGGTTCGCCGATGAGCTCGACACCGGCTTGCTCGATCTGTTGCTGAGTCCGCGCGCGCCCGCGACGGCGTCGAAAGACACTGCCTTCATAAGCGAGCCGATAGGGGCCTGGGCGATCGCGCATCGAAGTTGCGGCGATGCGCGCGATTTGCGGCGTGATGTCCGGGCGGAGGAGCGCGATCTCACCGCTTTCGGGCTCGACGAACCTCAAGAAATCGCGGCGATCGGATCCGACGAGCCCGCGTTCGATGATCTCGGCGAGCTCGAACGCGGGGGTCATGAGCACTTCATAGCCGTAGGAGCGAAAGGTGCTTCGCACCCTGCGGCGCAGTTCGGCACGCGAAGAGTACTCTTCAGGGAGGAGATCGCGCATGCCTCGGGGAGGCGCGAGCGCAAAGGCGCTCCTCGGCAGGCTCGGAGCGTCGAGCTCGCGCACTTCGCGACCCTTCTCTGATTTTTTCGTCTTCGCGTTCATCGGTGGATCAAAGCTTGACGCAAACGACCGAACTCACGTTCTCGATCTCACGGATCTCATCGAGCGCATCGTCCGGCACATCGCCATCGACATTATAGAGCGCGAGCGCCTGTCCCTCGCTCTCGTCGAGACCGACCTGGAGGCGGCTTACGTTGATCCCACGCCGCCCAAGGAGGGTGCCGATCGCGCCGATGACGCCCGGGCGATCTTGGTTGAGGATGATGAGGATCGTTCCGCTCATCACGGCGTTCATTTTATACCCATCGAGTCCGATGAGTCGAAGTTCGCCGTCGAGGTCGACTAGGCCCGTGACATGATGCGAGCCGGTCTTGCCGCGAAGCGTGACGCGAATGAGATCCGCGAAGCCTTTGGCCGGCGGCTCCTTGACCTCGACGAGGTTGAGGCCGCGCGCCTTGGCCTCATACGGGGCGCTGATCGGGTTCACCGGCGCTTCGAGATGCTTATCGAGATAGCCCGCGAGGACGGCATTTGCGATGGGCGTCACGCCGAGCTCGCCAGGCTCACCGGTGCAAGTCACGCGGAGCTCGGTCGCTTCGACCGGCTCGAGCTGTCCGATGAGCGCACCGATCTTCTTCGCAATCGAGACATAGGGCTGGATGCGTTCGGCGAGCTCGGCCGGAAGCGCAGGCATATTGAGCGCGTTCACCACCGCGCCTTCCAGAAGGAAGTCGGCCACCTGATGGCCGATCTCGACCGCGACACGCTCCTGCGCCTCATGCGTCGATGCGCCGAGATGCGGCGTGCAGTAGATCTTTTCGTTCTTGAGGAAGGGGTGATCGGCGTCGAGGGGCTCCTTGACGAAGACATCCATCGCGGCGCCCGCGATCTCCCCGGCCTCAAGCGCCTCTTGGAGGGCTTGCTCATCGACGATCCCACCACGCGCGGCGTTGACGAGATACGCCGTCTTCTTCATTTTCTTGAGCGCTGCCGCGTCGATGAGGTTCGTTGTTTCGGGCGTAAGGGGGGTATGAATCGTGATGAAATCCGACCGCTCGAGGAGCTCATCGAAGCCCACGAGCTCGATTCCAAGCTCGGCCGCTCGCTCGCGCGTCATGAAGGGATCCATTCCGATGACCTTCATCTTCAGGCCTTGGGCGCGATCGGCCACAATCCGACCGATGTTGCCGAGACCGATGATGCCGAGCGTCTTATGGGTAAGCTCACGCCCCTGGAATTTACTCTTCTCCCACTTCCCCGCGCGGGTTGAGGCCACCGCGTTCGGGATCATCCGAGCGAGCGAGAAGATGAGAGAAATCGCGTGCTCCGCCGTCGTCACGGCGTTCCCGGTCGGGGTGTTCATCACGACGATGCCGCGCTTGCTCGCCGCCGGGATGTCGACATTGTCGACCCCGATGCCGGCGCGTCCGATCACACGGAGCGAATGCGCCGCTTCGATCACGCGAGCGTTCATCGTCGTCGCCGATCGGATCACGATGCCGTGGTAGTCGCCAATGATCGCGACGAGCTCGTCCTCCGAGAGCCCCGGTTTATAATCGACCTCGACGCCGGCGCGGTCTCGAAGCGCGTTGATGCCCGCGTCGCTCAGCTTATCCGAGATGAGGACCTTTACGTTGGCCATGGGATCTCCTCCGCCACCTGAAATTCGGGGCGGTGCTTTCTGTGGACAAATAGGCCGGTGGACTAGCAAGCCGAGAGATCGGGGTCAACCGAGGAGCCGCGAACTTGCGCGATTTTTGCGTTTCGTGGCTTGGATGGCCTTTGGCATTTTCGAGCGCGAGTCGTAAGCGGGATGATCGAATATTCGGCGGGATGCAAGGGGAGGGCACGCTCAATGCCACATGAACGGCCCCATACGTCTCTAAGAACGGTGGAAAAACGACGCGTTCGAAGCCCTCAAATCGGGAGGGTTCACCGAGGCGCGGGGGATGTGGCGGAGCGGCCCACGCTCTTGGACGCAGCCTGATCGGCTTTCCTCCCCAACCCAAGAAAAGCGCGCCCGCGCGCTCCGCTTCTGCCATGATGTGGGACATGGCGAATGAAGATACGCGAGCAGGCGTCCGCTACGCGGATGCAAAGATCCTCGACTGGACGAACCGCGCCCACATCAAGCACGATAAAGCGCTCGACGCCGCCGCACGTGCGAGCGAGACCGACGGCCTTCCCGCGATCCACCTCGGGCCTTCCGAGGCAAAGCTCCTCCACCTCCTTGCCGGGATGATCGGCGCAAAAAAGGTCGTCGAGATTGGAACCCTTGCGGGCTACACCGCCATCTGGCTCGCAAGGGCGCTCCCAGAAGACGGGACGCTCTATTGTCTTGAGCTCGACGAGCACGCCGCCTCGGTCGCGCGGAGGAACCTTGAAGCGGCCGGACTTGGCGATCGCTCACGCGTCATTGTCGGCCCCGCACTCGAGGGGTTACGCGAGATCGCCTCCGAAGGACCGTTCTGCATGGTCTTCATCGATGCGGATAAAGCCGGGTACGCCGAATATGCGCGCCAAACGATCGCTCTTCTTCGCGAAGGCGGGCTCCTCGTGGGTGATAACTGCTTTCTCTTCGGCCGTCTGCTCGACGAAGGCGATCCCGCTGCAATTTCAATGCGATCCTTTCATCAGGAGGTCGCTTTTGCGCTTGAATCCACGTGTGTACCGACCCCCGACGGGCTGGTGATCGGCCGAAAAATTAGTAACGCGACTTGACGCTAACGAGTAAGCGGGCGATATACGGTCGCCCCCTCTTGGCGACGATCAGTCGCTCGAAGGCTTGACGGGAATCGACAGGGACCCTAGGGGCCCCAACGCTCCAAGCGAAAAATCATTCCAAAAAAGCTTTCACCCGTGTTCTACTCCCCCTCGCCTTGAGCCTCACCGCTCAAGTTTCCCTCGAAACTCTCGAAGAAAAGGCAACGATGCGTTTCGCTCCGGCGGTTTTCATGCTTGCCCTCCTCATGGCTACGGCTTGTGGTCGCCCGGAGTCGATCGATGAGTTTCACGGCGTCCGACTCGGCATGACCCCCTCCGAAGTCCGCAACTACTTCAAGCCGAACGGCGAATTCACGCTCCTCCCTTCGGGTGAAGGTGCGCTCGATCTCGGCTGGCGCGGCGCGGAAGGCGAGGCACTCACGGAGGCCATCTTTGAATTTCACGAGGGGATCCTCGTCGCGATCCGGGCGAAGCACGGCGCCGAGTACTCGGCCAAGGTGCAGCGCCTCGACGTCACCCCTTATGCCGTCCGCTCCATTAGCGTCGGAGAGGACGCGAACGTAGAGACTCTTCTTTTGGCTCGCGGGTGCCCTGCCCACGAGTCGGAGGTTCAAGACCTTTTGGCGCTCACCCAGTAGTGGGAGCCTGTCCGGGCGTCCGCCGATGAGCGCTCGGACCCCGGCAGTCCCCCGTAACCACGAATGGCAATATGCAAATATTTCCTTGCCAACTGAACTTACTGCCCCTCGTCCTCGGTGCCGCTGCGCTTATCGGCGGCACCGCGCTCGTGTTGGTGGTCTGGATCTATGCTGCCCCTCATAATCTGCAGGTCGGATACTCTCCGGAGCAACCTGTGCCGTTTAGTCACCGGCTCCACGTCCAAGAGCTCGGCCTCGACTGTCGTTATTGCCACGCCAACGCCGAGCGCGCCGGCGAGGTGATGGTCCCGCCGACGCAGACCTGCATGGGTTGTCACTCGCAGATCCGCACGGACTCCGCGATGCTCGAGCCCGTGCGCGAGAGCTGGGAGACGGGGCAGGCCATCGAGTGGATTCGCGTCCATCAGATCCCCGACCACACCTTCTTTGATCATAGCGCTCACCTCGCGGCGGGCGTTGGCTGCGTGAGCTGCCACGGCCGCATCGATGAGATGGAGGTTGTGCGCATCGACCAGCCCATCAGCATGGGCTGGTGCCTCGACTGCCATCGCGATCCGGGTCCGAACCTCCGCCCGCGCGATCAGATCACGAATATGACCTGGGAGCCCGACGAGGCATGGCTCGCCGAGGTCTCGGAGAAGCTGAATTCCATTGAACCGCCTGAACATTGCTCGGGGTGCCACCGATGAGCCGTCGTAAGCCTTACGTTTTTTCCGATACCTCGGACTCGCCCAAGATGTGGCGCAATCTCGAGGATAAGGATCTCGATCCGAAGACCCTCCAGGCCATGGCCGAGGAAGAGCGGCCGGGTGGATTTGTCGCCGCCGCGGAGCTTGTTGAAAAGAGCAAGCTGGGGCGCCGTGACTTCCTCGCGGTCACCGGTGCAACCTCGGCCATGATGCTCTTCGAGGGCTGCATCCGCCGTCCGGTCGAGAAGATCCTCCCCTACACCAACGCGCCCGAATACCTCGTGCCGGGCATCCCCGTCCACTTCGCATCGGCGACGCAGCGCGAGGGCGACGCTCTCGGTCTCCTCGTCACGAGCCACGATGGGCGTCCGACGAAGGTTGAGGGAAATCCGAGCCATCCGTCGAACCTCGGCTCGACCGACTCGCTCGCGCAGATCCTCGTCAACTCCATCTACGATCCCGATCGTTCGCAGAAGCCCGCACGACGAGAGGGCGATGCGCTCGTCGATCTCAGCTATGAGGATTTCGAGGCTGAGCTCGCAAAGATCATCGAAGCCCATGCCGCCGATCAGGGCGAAGGTCTCCGCTTCTTGGTCACGCCGACGACGAGCCCGACCTTCATGCGTCTCCGCAGCGCTGTGAAGGCTCGCCTCCCCAAGGCGCGATTCCATACCTATTCCTCGGTGAACACCGCGAACTACCGTAAAGGTTCGCGGCTCGCCTTTGGAAAGGTCCTCAGCGCGCTCGTCGATTTCGATAAGGCGAACACGATTGTCGCCCTCGACTCCGATTTCCTCCTCACCGAACCCTTCGCGACGCGAAACGCGCGCGGATTCGGTCGGCGGCGCGCCATCGACAGCCCGAACGGCTCGATGAACCGCCTTTATGTCGTGGAGCCGGGCCACAGCGTGACGGGTGCGGCGGCCGATCACCGTCTCCGCCTCCCGGCGAGCCAGGTCGGCGCCTATCTCGTCGCGCTTGCCCAGACGCTCGCGAGCAAGCATTCGCTGCCTTTCCCGGGGCTCGACGGTGTCCTTGGCCAGAAGGCCGATGCCAGCGCGTTCCCGAAGGAGTGGATCGAGGCCGTTGCCGAGGATCTCGTCAACAATCGCGGCGCTGCCCCGATCTTCGTCGGCCGCAACCAACCGGCTTGGGTCCACGCGCTGGGTCACGCCGTCAACGCGGCTCTTGGCAACCACGGTCAGTGCATCCACTTCCACGAGGCGCTCGACGCTGAGGAGCCCGACGACGTGGTCGCGGACCTCAAGGATCTCGTCACCGGACTCGGAAGCGCGAAGACCCTTGTTGTTCTTGGCGGTAACCCCGTGTTCGACGCGCCCGCCGACGTCGAATTCGGCAAGGCGATCGCGCGCGATGGCCTGACGGTTGTCCACTTCGGTTCGCACCGGGATGAGACGGCGCTGAACAGCTCGCTCCACTGCCCGCTTGCGAGCGAGCTCGAAGCGTGGGGCGACCTCCTCGCCGTCGACTCCACCTACTCGGTGCAGCAGCCGCTCATCGCGCCGCTCTACGATGGCTGGAGCCCGCTCTCAGTCCTCGCCCGCTTTGCCGGACGCGAGGAGACGAACGCCTACGCGCTCGTCCGTGAAACCATTGCTGAGCGGTTCCCGACCGATCTCTTCGAGCGCGACTTCCGCCGCATGCTTCACGCGGGACTCAAGGAAGGCTCGGAGGCGAGCGCCCTTACGGGAGCCCCCATCGCCCATCAGGAGATCGCGCGCGCGATCAGCGCCGCACCCGCCGATCCGGTCGTCGATCTCCAGAACATCGAGGTCTCCTTCCGCCCCGATCCCGAACTCTGGGAGGGACGGAACGCGAACGATCTCTGGGCTCTCGAGGCGCCCGATACCATGACGAAGATCGTCTGGGATAACGCGGCGCTCGTCTCGAATAAGACCCGCATCGACCTTGGCCTTGAGCGCGGCCAGATGGTCCGTCTCACGGTGGGTGGACAGAGCGTTGACGCAGCCGTCTGGGTCCTTCCCGGCCACGCGGATAACTGCATCACGCTCAACCTCGGCTGGGGTCGTAAGGCCGCGGGCCGCTTCGGTAGCGGCTTCGGCTTCGATGCCCAGAAGATCCGCACGAGCGACGCTTTCTATTTCGTCAATGGCGTCAAGATCGAGAAGCTCTCCCGCATCTACACCATCGTGCAGACTCAGACGCACGATCGGATGGAAGGGCGGCCCATCGCCATCGATCTCACGCTCGATGAGTATAAGAAGCGTCCCGAGGAGCCCTCGTTCCGCGCGGTTGATTTCGTCAACACGCCTCCGCTCTGGAAGCAGGTCGACTATCGCGACCAGCGCAGCAATCCGGCAGAGAAGGATCTTCCGGCCGTTCGCTACCGCTGGGGTAAGGTCATCGATCTCAGCGCGTGCGTCGGATGCAACGCCTGCTCCATCGCCTGTCAGGCCGAGAACAACATCCCCTCGGTCGGTAAGCGCGCCGTGGAGATGGGTCGTGAGATGAGCTGGATCCGCATCGATCGCTATTTTGTTGGCGATGACGATGCCGAGCCGGGCGTCGCACTTCAGCCCGTCGCCTGCCAGCATTGTGAGGAGGCGCCCTGCGAAAACGTCTGTCCGGTCAACGCGACGGCGCACTCGCCCGAGGGGCTCAACGACATGGCGTACAACCGCTGCATCGGTACGCGTTATTGCGCGAACAACTGCCCCTACAAGGTGCGGCGCTTCAACTACTTCGATTGGCACTCTCGTCCCGACGAGCAGGTCGATGAGTGGGAGGGCAAGACGAAGTTTGCTTACCGCACTTACGGCGACTTTTCCGAGTCGCGTAAGCTGCAGTTCAACCCGAACGTCACGGTCCGGATGCGCGGTGTCATCGAAAAGTGCACCTACTGCGTCCAGCGCATCGAGGCGGCGAGGATCGCTGCCAGCCGTGAGGATCGCATCATCGCTGAGGGCGACGTGGTCACCGCTTGCCAGGCCGCCTGCAGCACCGGCGCGATTGTCTTCGGAGACCTGAACGATAAGAACAGCCGCGTGGCGAAGCTCGCCGAGCGGGACCGCAAATACAAACTCCTTGCTGAGGTCGGGACGCGCCCCCGCACGACCTACCTCGCCAAGATCCGTAACCCGAACCCGGCGATGAGCAACGCTGCTTCATCGAACTCGCAGGAGGCGCGCTGATGGCTACCCTTCAAAGCCTCAAAACTCCCATCAAGGAGCTCGGCGAGACTCATCTCTTGCCCGAAGGGACGACCTTCCACGACATCACCGAGAGCATCTCTCGTGTGACGGAGAACCCCGCTCCGCGCGGTTGGTGGCTCCTTTTTATCCCGGCTCTCGCGCTTCTCGGCGTGATGGGCGCCTCGATCGCCTATTTGGTCACCGTCGGTGTCGGCGTCTGGGGTAATAACGCGCCGGCTTACTGGGCGTGGGATATCACCAACTTCGTTTGGTGGATCGGCATTGGTCACGCGGGGACGCTCATCTCCGCCATTCTCTTCCTCTTCCGGCAGAACTGGCGAACGAGCATCAACCGCTTCGCCGAAGCGATGACGGTCTTCGCCGTCCTTTGCGCGGGCATTTTCCCGGCGCTGCACACCGGTCGCCCGTGGTTCGACTACTATCTCTTCCCGATCCCGAACCAGATGGACATCTGGCCAAACTTCAAGAGCCCGCTCCTTTGGGACGTGTTCGCGGTCAGCACCTATCTGACGATCTCGGTGATCTTCTGGTTCGTAGGCCTGATTCCGGACCTCGCGACGCTGCGCGATCGCTCAAAGAGCCTTCTCCGTAAGCGCATCTACGGCTTTCTCGCCCTTGGCTGGCGTGGTTCGCATCGCGGCTGGCAGCATTATGAGCGCGCGTACCTCATCTTCGCCGCCATCTCGACCCCGCTCGTTCTCTCGGTCCACTCGGTCGTTTCGTTCGACTTCGCGACCTCGGTCATCCCGGGCTGGCATACGACGATCTTCCCCCCGTACTTCGTTGCAGGTGCGGTCTTCTCGGGCTTTGCGCTCGTCTTGACCCTCCTCCTCATCGTGCGGGCCATCTTCGGCTTCCAGCACATCGCCACCATGAAGCACCTCGAGCTCATGAATAAGTTCATGCTCGCGACGGGTCTCATGGTCGGATACGCCTATGCGATGGAGTTCTTCATCGCCTGGTATTCGGGTAACCCCTACGAGAGCTGGGTCTTCCTCCATAACCGCCTCGGCTTCGGAGCGACCGACCATTACGGCAACTGGGGTCCGCTCTACTGGTCCTATTGGGCGATGGTCGGCTGCAACGTGATCGCGCCGCAGTTCTTCTGGTCGAAGAAGTTCCGCACGAACGTCCCCTTCATGTTCGTCGCGACGATCATCATCAACATCGGCATGTGGTTCGAGCGCTACGTCATCATTGTGACCTCGCTCCACCGCGACTATCTCCCGAGCTCCTGGGGTGATTTTACCGCCACCCCGGCCGATATGCTCCTTTATCTCGGCAGCTTCGGACTCTTTTTCACCCTCTTCCTCCTATTCGTGCGCTGGATCCCGATGTTCGCGATTGCCGAGCTCAAGTCGGTCCTCCCGCATGCTCATCCCGATATGGCTGAGCTCACGCGCGAAGAGAAAGCGGGCGCGAGCTCCGAACTCTCACCCGCCCCGGCTGAATGAGGCGACGTCATGACTGAGAATCAAGAGAAAAGACCTGCCCTCTATCTTGCGGAGTACGACTCTCCGGAGGCGCTCGCGAAGGCCGCGATGCGTGTTCGTGACGCGGGTTATCAGAAGTGGGACTGCCATACGCCCTACGCCGTGCACGGCCTCGACGAGGCCATGGGGCTCAAGCCCACCAAACTCGGTGTCATCTCGTTCATCGCGGGAATGACGGGCATCTGCCTCGCCATCCTGATGATCTGGTACATGAACGTCTACGACTATCCGCTGGTGATCGGCGGAAAGCCGCCGGCGATGAGCTCCTTCCCCTCGATGGTGCCCATCATCTTCGAGACGTCGATTCTTCTCACGGGTTTCGGGACGCTCTTCGGGATGCTCGCGATGACGAAGCTTCCGCGTCACCACCACCCCATCTTCGAGTCCGACCGCTTCGAGGCCGTGACCGACGATAAGTTCTTCATCTCGATCGAGGTCGAGGACCCCAAGTTTGATCTCGATCGCACTCGCTCTCTCCTTGAGTCAACCCAGCCGAGCCATCTGGAGCTCGTTGAGGAGGCCGCGTGAACCCGCGCATCTCGATCCTGCTCTCGCTCGTTGTAGCGAGCCTCGTTGGTGGTTGTGTCGGTGAGCCCTCGAAAGAGCCGCCCATCGTTCCCATCCGCAATATGTACAACCAACCTCGATATGATTCTCAGTCGAAGGCCCCCTTCTTTGAGGACGGCCGCACGATGAGGCCGATGGTCGAGGGGACGATTCCGCGCGAGGCCGATCCCGAGATCAGCCACGCGACGGGTCGCACGGATGACGATGCCGAGTGGCTCCTCGAAATCCCGGCGCCGATTGTCGAGCGTATGGGTGGGATGGCCGCGCTTGTCGAGCGGGGCGAGGAACGCTACGGGATTTATTGCTCGGTCTGCCACGGCGACTCGGGTGATGGACGCGGTGTCGTCGCTCTCCGCGCGGATGCGATCGGTGCAAGCGCGATGCTTCCTCCGACCTTCCACGACGAGCGCCTTCGCTCGATCCCGGACGGGCAGCTCTATGCCATCATCAAGAACGGCATCCGGAACATGCCCGCCTACAAACACAGCATCCCCCAGGATGATCGCTGGGCCATCGTCTCGTACGTCCGAGCGCTGCAGATCAGCCAAGCGTCCCTCGGCGAGACCGCAATGAACAACACGGAGCAAGAACAGTGAGCGCCGTTCAAGAAAACACCGATTATCGCCTCCCTGAGGGAAGCCGCTTCGCGAGCCTGTGGAAGATCGCCATGGGCCTCGGGGTGGTCGGGCTCCTCCTCACGGGTTGGGGCTTCGCAGCCGATATCGCGCACTTCGGCTACTCCTTCCTCTATGGCTTCTTTGCCATCCTCACCTTCTTTTTCGGGGCGCTCTTCCTCGTGATCTCTCAGCACATCACGGGGGGACACTGGGCCGTCACGACGCGGCGTCTTGCCGAGTTTGTTCTCGCGGGCGCGCCGGTGATCGTGCTCTTCGGCGCCATCTTCCTCGCCCTGGTCGGGACGGATACCGTCTCGCTTTACGACGAGTGGCTCGGCGATCATCACGATGAGGCGGCGGCCGAAGCCGCATCGGAAGCGCATTCGGATCTCTATCCCCGCGCCGTGAGCCCCCAAGAGGCGGAGCTTCATCATCACCTCATCGAGTACAAGGCGCCCTACCTCAACAAGGGTCGCTTCCTCATCTTCGGCATCTTCTACCTTGCCCTCTGGCTCGGGATGGCGCTCTTCTACTATCGCCGCTCGGTCAAGCAGGACGAAGACGGCGATGTGAACCACACGGTGAAGATGCGCGCATTTGCGCCCGTTGCAGGCGTGCTCTTCGGTCTCTCGCTCACCTTCGCGGCGTTCGACTGGCTGATGAGCCTCGAGGCGGCGTGGTATTCGACGATCTTCGGCGTCGTCATCTTCGGTGGATCGGCGGCAGCGTTCTTCGCGCTCGTCATCCTCTGGGGTAGCGCGCTTCATCAGAGCGGCGCCGTGGGCGATGCGATCAACATCGAGCATATCCACGATCACGGAAAAATGATGTTCGGCTTCTTCTGCTTCTGGACCTATGTGAGCTTCTCGCAGTGGATGCTCATCTGGTACGCTGGAATCCCGGAGGAGGCCGTCTTCTTCCATAAGCGCTGGCAGGGCGGTTGGAAGGAAATCAGCCTCGTGATGATCGCGCTTCACTTCGCGCTTCCCTTCCTCCTCTTCATCTCTCGCGTGGTGAAGCGGAACTTCACGGGAGCCAAGATCATCGCTTCGATCATCATCTTCGTGCACCTCATCGACGTCTATTGGTACGTCATGCCGAATGCCGCGCCCATCGCGGGCAAGGGCTTGCTCTTCGATATCGGCGCGCTGCTGATGGTCGGCGGGTTCTTCTTCGGCCTCGTGTTCAAGAAGATGAACGATCACGCGCTCATTCCGGTGCAGGATCCGCTTCTTCCCCGCTCACTCCATCACCATCAATCGTATTGAGGTCATCCGAGATGTCTGCACAGATCGAAAAGAACAATCCTGGATACGATACCGGTGAGCCGGCGAATAAGCGGATTGCATTCGTCGTCATCCTCTCGGCTGCGATCCTCATCGCGCTCGTGCCCGTCTTCAACTCCTACTTCAACTTCATGATGGAGCGTGAGATCCGCTCCGAAGAGAAGTGGGGGAAAGAGGGCGTGGAGCTCCGGAGCGAGATCGAGGCGGCGCAGCGCGAGCGTCTCGAAAAGGCGCCCATGAGCGTCGACGCCGCGAAGCGAAAGCTCAGCGAGGGCTCGCGTGACGCGGTGCAGCCGAAGTCGTCGGACGATCTCGGCCCGCTTGTAGGCTGGGGCCTGAACCCGAATGAGGCCGCGGCTGAGGCTGCCCAGGCGGCGCGTGAGCGCGCGGCTGCCGCGAGCGAGGCGGCGTCGGGCGAAGGCGAAGACGGCGCCTCGGAAGACGAGTCGACGGATGCGGAGGCGGCTGACGCCGAGTGATCATGCGTCTCGAACGGGCATTCATCGTCAACCTCTTCGTCGCGGCGGCGTTCTTGACGTCGCCGAGCGAGGCCCAGCACCGCTTTGTGGATCAGACCGGTCCGCAGCCCGCGCGTGATGTGCCTCAGCTCGACGAGATCGGGGTTGACGAGAAGCTCGACGAGACCATTCCGCTCGACCTCAGCTTCCGCGATCACACGGGCAAGAAGGTCCAGCTCAAAGATTATTTCGACGGCAAGCGCCCCGTCTTGCTGAGCTTCGCATACCACACCTGCGATACGCTCTGCTCGATGGTGCTCGACGCGACCGCGCGCGGAATCCAGGACGCGGTTTGGACGGCGGGGAAGGAATACCAAGTCATCACGATCTCCATCGATCCGAAGGAGACCCTTGAGGCGACGGCGGCAAAGAGGGCGCAGCTCCTCAAGGCCTATGGTCGCCCCGAGGCGGACAATGGCTGGCACTTCCTCGTCGGCGATAAGCCTGAGATCGAGCGCATCACGGATGCTTTCGGATATCGCTATTTCTATAACGCGCGTTCAGGCCATTATGGGCATCCCGCGGCGATCATGTTCCTTACCCCTGACGGCAAGATCGCTCGCTACCTCTACGGACTGAACTACAACCCGACGGATGTCCGCATGGCGCTGCTTGAGGCATCCGAGGGGCGCTCGATCTCTACGGTGGAGCAGCTGATCCTCTACTGCTACGCCTACGATCCCGGCGCCAACAGCTACGCGCTGATGGCGTTCAACGTTATGAAACTCGGCGGCGGACTCACCGTGCTCCTGCTCGGCGGTACGCTCGCTTTATTTTGGCTTCGTGAACGCCGTCGAGGTCTCCTCGCAACGGGCCCGGCGGAAAATGACGAGCCCCATCAGGCATCATAAGGTCGGAGAATCATGACCGCACCCAAGGGAACAACCCAGCTCCCCCCCCAGCTATCCACTGTCGCAGCCGAAATCGATGACCTTTACATGGTCATCTATTGGACGAGTGTGATCTCGTTCCTCCTCATCGTCGGCTTCATGGTCTACTACGTCGTGAAATATCGGCGGAAGCCAGGCGTGAAGCCCCTCCCCACAGGGCATAGCGTCGTCATGGAGCTCGTCTGGACGCTCTCGCCGCTCATCCTGCTCGCGTATCTCTTCTTTGCGGGTTTCAGCACCTTCGTGGATTCGACGGTCGCCCCGCGGGATGCAATCGAGATTCGCGTGACCGGAATGCAGTGGAGCTGGGTCTTCGAGCATCCGAACGGCTATGTTCAGCAAAACGAGCTCATCATCCCGGCGGGCAAGCCCGTCAAGCTCATCATGAGCTCCTCGGACGTGATCCACTCGTTCTTCGTGCCGGCGTTCCGCATCAAGCGAGATGTGATCCCGGGCATGTATACGACGATGTGGTTCGAGGCCACCGAGGAGACAGGCGATAACCGCCCGCTCACCGTCTTCTGCGCCGAATATTGCGGCGCGGCGCGCGGAAGCACGGACGGCTCGCTCGAGAACGATCCGAACTCCAACCACGCCACGATGCTTGCGTACATCACGGTGCTTAGCCCCGAGGAGTACGAGCGACGCGTCCACGAGGGCTTCCTCGAGTCGCAGGCGCCGCCTCCCGGATGCGAGGATGCCGAAGATCCGATGGCATGCTGGGGCGAGAAGCTCCACAGCGAAAAGGGCTGCAACGCCTGTCACTCGACGCAGCCAGGCGTGAACGCTCCGGGGCCGAGCTGGGCCGGCCTCTGGGGTGAGCAGCGCGAGCTCGAAAGCGGTGAATCGACTCTCGTTGACGAGAACTACGTCCTCGAGTCCATCCGTCAGCCGCAAGCGAAGATCGTGCGTGGCTATGCAGGCGTGAACATGCCCCCCT
The DNA here is from genome assembly GCA_012514415.1 of Sandaracinaceae bacterium. Classification (GTDB taxonomy): domain Bacteria; phylum Myxococcota_A; class Polyangia; order Polyangiales; family Houyiibacteriaceae; genus JAAYBZ01. The sequence continues at coordinate 1,297 of JAAZAH010000184.1, read as the reverse complement.
ACGGTGAGCGCAACCTGCCGCAGGCTCAGGTCGACGCCATCATCGCCTACCTGAAGACACTCAACCCCTAATCCTCGAGAGCGGATTTTCGCAGGGATATCAGAATGACCATCGCAGCAGAAGTCAACGAGACGCCGCATCAATACGCGGAAGAGAACTACCTCACGCATGAGCGCGGCCTAAAGAGCTGGCTTTTCTCGCTCGACCATAAGCGCATCGGGATCATGTATTTGATCGCGACGAGCATCGCCTTCCTCCTTGGCGGCATCATGGCGCTCCTTGTTCGGACGGAGCTCATGTTCGCCGGGAAGACGATCATGTCGGCGGATACCTACAACCATGTCTTCACGCTCCACGGCGCGATCATGGTCTTCCTCTTCATCATCCCTGCGATTCCGGCGGGACTCGGCAACTTCTTCTTGCCGATCATGCTGGGAGCCAAGGATGTGGCTTTCCCGAAGCTGAACCTCTTCAGCTTCTATATCTACCTCACGGGCGCGACCGTCGCAGTCATCGCGATCTTCGCCGGGCACCTCGACACGGGGTGGACCTTCTATACGCCGTACTCCTCGCGCGGCGACAACAGCGTGCTCTGGATGACGATGGGCGTGTTTATCCTGGGGTTCAGCTCGATCCTCACGGGTCTGAACTTCATCGCCACCACGCATAAGATGCGGGCGCCTGGGCTCAGCTGGAATCGCCTCCCGCTCTTCGTTTGGGGGCTTTACGCCACCTCGATCGTTCAGATCCTCGCGACGCCGGTCCTCGCCATCACCGTGCTCCTTCTCTTCGTCGAGAAGATCTTTGAGATCGGTGTCTTCAACCCGGCGCTCGGTGGCGATCCCATCCTCTTCCAGCACTTCTTCTGGTTCTACTCACATCCGGCGGTCTACATCATGATCCTCCCGGGTATGGCGATTGTGAACGAGCTCATCGCAACGTTCAGCCGCCGCAACATCTACGGCTACATGTTCGTTGCGATGAGCTCGATCGCGCTCGGTCTCCTCGGCTTCCTCGTCTGGGGTCACCATATGTTCACGTCGGGCATGAGCGAGTACGCCGCGATGGTCTTCTCGGCGCTCACCTTCCTTGTGGCCATCCCCTCGGGTGTGAAGCTGCTGAACTGGCTCGCGACGCTCTACGGTGGAAGCATCTCACTGCAGTCGCCGATGCTCTACGCCCTCGCGTTCGTCGCGCTCTTTGCGATCGGCGGGCTCACGGGGCTTTTCCTCGGAACGCTTAGCGTCGACGTCTATCTCCACGATACGTATTTCGTCGTCGCGCACTTCCACTACGT
>JAAZAH010000183.1 GCA_012514415.1 Sandaracinaceae bacterium | reverse complement strand
GACGGTGCCTTATATCGGCGAGCTTCTTCGCGCGTAATCGAGACGCGACCGGCGCTTTGACCCCAAGGGCTTCGAGCTGACCGAGGAGTGCGCCCGCGAACATGAATCCGAGCGGATGGAAAGCGCCGTTCGGAAGGAGATCGGCCGCAGAGATGGCGACGAGAAGCGCAAGCGTCGCGAGCAGGCGGCGATGGGTGGGGCTCGCTCGCCCAAAGCGGAAGATCAGAGAAAAGAGCGGCAGTAGGAGCATCCCGAAGAACCAGAGCAGCCCGATGAGGCCTCGATCTCCGAGCTGAATGATCCACGCCCCGTCGCGAACCGTGACGCGTCTTCCGTCGAACTCATCATAGACGTCCGCGCGACCGAACTCTCCCCAGCCGACGAGCAACCGCTCGCGCACCCTCTCGAGCAAGAGCTCTTCATTCATGAAACGAAACTCAAGGCTCTGGGCACGCTCCTCGTCGGCGTTCGCGCGCGCGCTCTCGACCATGGCCTCGGTGTCGACCTCACCGTGGTAGCGCTTGTACGGGAAGGTCGCGACGAAAAAGCCGGCAACAAGCGCGGCCAACATGATGAGGCGTGAGGGGAGGAGCTTGAGCGCGGCGATACCGGCGATGGCGTAGATCGTCGCGCCGAGGCTTCCAAAAGCGAGCGTGACAGCGACGAGAAATGGAGCGACCCAGATTCCGATCGCCTTAGGCTCCTCCTTTTTTTGAGTTCGCCGGAGTGCGAAGGCTGCGATGGCCGCCGCGAGGAAATAGAGGACGAAGGCGAGGCCGTGGCGGGTGAAACCGAGCGGTCGGTATCCGGAGGATCGAACGACTTGCGTCCAGGAGTCAATCGGGATGAAGCCGTAGAACCATTGATGGAGCTGAGGACTCATGCGCATCTCGAAAAGCGCGATGAGGCTGGCGAGGAGCACCGCTCGGACGAGGATATGGAAGAACCGCCGGAGTGAGGCGGCGTCGCGAAGTAGCGTCCGCGCCGCAAAGAAGGGGAGAAAGAAGACGAGCAGATCGCTCACTGCCATATGCATGCCGTCGTAGGCGCTGATGCCGGGAAGAACGGTCGCTCCGAAGTGGAGCGGATCGCCATTTGAGGCGCCCGTGATGAGGGCCGTTGCGATGATGGCGATGAAGAAGATCGATGTGGTGAAGGAGAAGCTGAACTGCCCCGGAAAGGCACGCCGATGAAAAAGCACGAGCGGGATGAAGAGCGATAGTGGAACAATCGCGTGCTTTCCGAGATAAGGGAGCCCAGGGATTTTGAAGAAGGTTTGCTCTGGGAGGAGGAGAAGCCCCGCAAAAAAGAGCCCAAAGAAGGTCGACAAAGGCTGTCGACTCCGCTTCATCATCCAGAACGCGAGGAGCGGCCAAAGGAAGAAGAGGACGAATCGGGCAAAGAAATTGGGGCCGTCTCCGAGCATGGTGGCGCTACCTCACGCAAAAGAACTCCGCGAGCTCTCCCACGCGATCGCCGAGCACGACGTCTCCGAGAGGGACATTGACGAGGATGAAGCCGACGCCGACGTCCCGGCCGATGCGGCGACGAATGTGCATCGCTTCAAAGATCGTGGTCGTACCCGAAGAGACGATGACGATCACGCGATCGGCGAGGCGCGATGCCCGGCGAATCGAAGGACCCTCGGTCGCTCCACCCCAGGAGCTGACGCGCATCGGCGAGCGAATGGGCTTTGCGAGCGCGGTCTCTTCCTCCGCATGCTTTTCGATTGAGCTCGTGCTGGGATCCTGTGCGGGGAGAAGATAAGAGCTCTCGATCTTATGTGCGATGGCCTCTGCGAGGGAAGCGTCCCAAGGCGATGCGCCGACGAGGAGAAACTTCCCGCGCGCGTAAGGGAGATAATCGTCGAGGCTCTCGATGAGCTCCTCGAGACCTCCCGGCTCACCCGGCCACGTGCTCGAGGCGATCACAGGCGCCCCGGTCCAGAACGCGAGCTCGTTGGCCGTCCGGATCTTGAGATCGCGGACCTCCAAAAAGAGGAGCACGAGCGCGACGAGAGCAAACGCGAGAAATGGCGATACGAGGCGAAGAATCGTAGCCTTTTTGCTCCCCTCAGCCGATTCGGGAAGATGCGCAGGTTTGACGACGGTGAAGCCGGCCTCGGGCTTCAGGATGGCGGCGGCGATGCGCGCACGCTCTGCGTCGAGGCGAGATTCGAGATCGCGCTGCACCTCGAGATTCGAGAGCATCACGACAGCCTGCCCTTCGATCGCGCTGAAGGCCGCCACCCGCTCGGTCGCCTCATCGGCATGCTTTCGCAACCCTTCGGCACGACCCTTTTGTAATGCGAGCGCGCTCTCGGCTTCAGCGAGCGCGAGAGCAAGGGTGCTGCGCTCGCTGTTCGGACCATAGAGCTGCGTCGTCACAGGCTCATCGAGCCCATTTGCGATGCGAAGCCGGAGCGTCTGGACTTGGCGTTTGAGTGCGGCAATCTCGGGATGTGCGGGCGTGAGCGTGGCTTCTTTGAGTGCAAGCTCAGCCTCGGCCTCTGCCAGGCGAATCGCCTCGGGCGAAGTCCGCGAATGTTGTGAGACGGAAAGTTTGGGTGTGCGCGCGATCTCCCGCTTCAGCCGGATCACGCGTTCCTCGAGGGCGTTCACCTCATTCTGCGCGAGGATCGCTTGGGTGCGGAGTTCGGCCGCGCTCGCGAGCCTTCCCTGCTCGCTTTCGATCGAATCGATCCCATGACGCTCTCGGAATTGATCCCAGGCAGCACGCGCCCTCCGATGCCCTTCTCGAGCGAGCTCGAGCTGTTCGCCAAGCCTGCGATGCGCTTCATTGAGACGCGCGCGCTGTTGCTCGAGCTGATATTCGATGAAGCTTTCACCAAGGGCTGCGGCAAAGTTCCGAGCGCTCTCCGGGCTCCGGGCGCGAACTTCGGCGCGAATGGCGCCTGATTGTGGATCGCTCGTCCGGGTGATGGCTGCCGTCATCCCGTGTAGCGTCGCTGGGACTTCATCTCCGAGCTCGCGCTGGACACGTCGAAGCACCGGCTCCGCAAAGACGCCGTCTGCATAGGCAGAGACCGCGACAGGCGTCGGCGGAGGCAAGCCCGGGAGGGCCGGCATCCCATCGAACCGAACCGTCACTGAGGAGAGATAACTTGGCGGAAAGGCGAAGCGCGACAGAAGGATGCCAAGACCGCCGCCGATCACGAGAGAAAGAACGAGGAGATAGCGCGCCTTGTACAGCCGCCGGAGCAGCCGCGTCGGGTCCACCGGATATCCAGGCCGCTGGCTCGCCATCCGCCCGTGATCCAGCGCTTGGTCCATCTCGAACTCATCTCGCTCCCGATGCCTCGTCTTCATGAATAGCCCCCGTGCTGCCGATATACGGAAGGGCTGGGCGAGTATCCCCGGAGTTGGGCGGCTGAATACTCAAGTCGAAGCGATTCCTGCTAGCCGTTCTCTTTCTGCGTCCCCGACCGGATGAGTTTGTCCCGACCGAGCAAGATCACACCCGTCCTAGCGTATCTCGCTGGTGACACCCCGGTTTCTACAAACTGAGGTGCAGGTGACCGAGCGGAGGAGAGCGTCCAATGGCGGATGAGTCAGAGCGCGAATACGCGGAGACCGATATCGCGATCGTCGGAATGGCAGCGAGGGTGCCTGGTGCGCGTAACCTTCAAGAGCTCAAAGCGAACCTTCTCGCGGGGAAAGAGGCGATTCGATTTGCCGATCGCGACGAGCTCATCGCCAACGGAGAGGACCCTTCCCTCGTCGACCTACCCAATTATGTGCACGCCTATGCCGAGCTTCCGGCAATGGAGGACTTCGATCCGGATTTCTTTGGACTCAGCGCGATGGATGCCGCGATCATGGATCCTCAGCATCGTCATTTTCTCGAGTGTGCATATGAGGCGCTCGAGGATGCCGGCCTCGTCGCTTCGCGTTTTGGCGGGCCCATCGGCGTCTTTGCCGGGTGCGGCGTGGGGACCTACTTCCGTGAAAATGTGATGAGCCATCCTGAGCTCATCAAAGACGTTGGCTTCTTTCTCCTCCGCCATACCGGAAACGACAAAGACTTTCTCGCGACACGGCTCAGTCACATCCTCGATCTCCGAGGTCCGAGCGTGAATGTCCAGACGGCATGCTCGACCTCGCTCGTCGCCGTTCACCTTTCAATCCAAAGCCTTCTTTCGGGCGAATGCGACGCGGCGATCGCGGGCGGCGTCACCATCGAATTGCCGCATCGTAGGGGGTATCTCTACCGCGAAGGTGAGGTCCTCTCGCCCGATGGGCATTGCCGCGCCTTCGACGCACGTGCCCAAGGCACGGTGTTTGGAAGCGGAGTCGGCGTCGTCATCCTCAAGCGCCTCGAGGACGCTCTTCAGAGCGGCGATCGCATCCACGCCATCATCAAAGGCTCGGCGATCAACAACGACGGATCGCGCAAATCCGGATATCTCGCGCCGAGTGTCGAGGGACAGGCAGCGGCCATTGTCGAGGCGCAAACGCTCGCGGGCGTCTCGCCGGAGAGCATCGGCTTCATTGAATGCCATGGGACGGGGACGTATCTCGGCGATCCCATCGAGGTCGAGGCCCTGACCCAAGCCTTTCGGGCCAATACGGAGGCGCGCGGCTTCTGTTATCTCGGCTCGATCAAAACGAATATTGGGCACCTCGATACAGCAGCGGGCGTTCTCGGGCTCATCAAGGCAGCGATCGCGGTGCGCGATGGCGTGATTCCACCCAACGCGAACTTCGAGAAACCAAACCCCAACATCGATTTTGAACGGAGCCCCTTCCGAGTCGCCGATCGGCTTGTTGATTTTCCCTGCCTCGAAGGCGCCCGGCGCGCAGCGGTCAATAGCCTCGGCGTGGGTGGAACGAATGCACACGTCATCATCGAAGAGCCTCCTCCTCGAAGAATGAGCATCGACGACGGCTCGCCGCGATACCTGCTCATTTCGCAGCGAACGAAGCGGGCGCTTCGAGAGCAGCGCGATCGGCTCGTCGAATGGCTACAATCCGATGAGGCCCCGAGCCTGACGGATCTCGCTACGACCTTGTATCGTGGGCGAGAGCTCTACGAGGAGAGCGTCGTTCTGAGCGCGAGAAGCCGTGAGGAAGCGGTGGAGCGCCTGCGCTCGAGCGACCCTCGATTGATCCGCGAGCGGCGGCGTCTCCAAGAGCCCAAGACAGTTCTTCTCTTTCCGGGCGGGGGCGCTCAACTTCCGCGGATGGGTCTTGAACTAAGCGAGAAAGACACCGATTTCGCGGAAGATCTTAGGGAGGGTGCCGAGTATTTTCGGGAGTTCGGAGGGGGCAATCTCTTCGCGACTTTGCGCGATGCCGATACACTCGCCCTCCCCTCGAATCAGCTCCCGGCGACGCTGATCATCGAGGTCTCGCTCGCGCGTCTTTTGATGCGCCGCGGGATCGAGCCGGACCTTCTCATCGGTCACTCGATGGGCGAAAACACGGCCGCGTGCGTCGCGGGCGTCATGAGCTTCCGCGATGCGGTTGGACTCGTTCGCCTACGAGGAGAGCTTTTTGAGGAGGTTCCTCGCTCCGGCATGCTCAGCGTGAACCTTCCCGCGCAAGAGCTTGCGCTGCGCATTGGAGATGCGCTCGATATCGCCGCCGAGAACGCGCCGGAGCTTTCGGTTGCCTCGGGGCCGCTCGAGGAGCTTGAAGCGCTCAAACGCCGGCTTCGAGACGAAGGCATCGAAGCCAAGAAAATCCCGATCGACATCGCGGCGCATTCACGACTCCTCGATCCGATCCTGGATCGCTTCCGCACCCACCTCGAAGCACTCGATCTTAGGGCGCCGAAGATCGCCATCGCCTCGAATCGAACCGGCGAGCCGCTCACAGAGGAAGAGGCGCGATCGCCTGAGTATTGGACGAAACATCTACGGCATCAGGTTCGCTTCTATGAATGCCTTGAGCTTGCTCATCGAAGCTGCGGCGAGGCGCTACTCATCGAAGTCGGTCCAGGACAGGCGCTCACCGCCCTCGCGGCAGCGCATGGCGGATTCGATCGTCGCGCGCTTTTTAACCTGATGCCGTCAAGCGCCGCACTCGGCGAAGCCGAACACCTTGAGCGGACGTTGGTCGAACTCTATGCGTCGGGAGCGAGCGTCAAGGTCGAGGATCTTTTTGCGGCCGGAAGGCTCGATCGCGCGCCGAGTTATGCGTTCCAGCATCGGCGGTATTTCTACGAGCCACTCAAACGCGCTCCCGAAACCCAAGGCGAGACGCTCGAACGCCGCGACTTGAGCGACTTCTTCGAGCGGCCATGCTTTATGCGCAGCGCCCCGCGCCTCATCCACGGAGTGCGGCGCCGTGAGCGCGTCCTTCTTTTCGTGGACGGCCCGGAGCTCGACCCGCTCATCGAAGCGATCCGTGAGCGCGGGCATGAGCTCGTGATCGCACGGCCCGGCGAGGGATTTGAAGAGATACGAAACGGCGACTTTCGATTCGCTCCCGAACGGCGCGAGGACGATTTCAAGCAGCTCTTTCGTCAGCTCCACGCTCGGGCCTTTCATCCAACGCGGATTGTGCATGGCCTCCTCGTGACCGGTGAGGAGCGCTTTCGTCCAGGCTCGAGCTTCTTCCATCGGAACATCGAACTCGGCTTTCATTCCCTTCACTCACTACTTCGCGCGCTTGCCGAGGCTGAGTTTGATGCACTTCCCGAGCTGATCACGCTCGCGAATGGTTCGCTCCGGATCGATGATGAGGCGGCCCCCTGGCCTGAGAAAGCAACGGCGATCGGACCCATTCTAGTCGGGCCAAACGAGATCGAAGGACTGAATGCCGTCTATATCGATCTTGAGGTCGAAGAGCGCCGCGTCTTGGGTGTGAAGCGAAAGATTGTGAAGGCGGGATCGCTCAACAACTTACTCGATGAGCTCGAAGCCGAACCTCAATCCGACATCCTCGCTTATCGGGGCGCTCACCGCCTTCGGCGTGTGCGTCAGGCTCTCAAAGTGGATGATCGCGCCCCGAGCCTTCTACGAGAAGGTGGTGCCTATCTCATCACGGGTGGAATCGGCGGAGCTTCTTTCATCATCGCCCGTCATCTCGCAGAACACTTCAATGCAAAGCTCATTCTTTGCACGCGCCGTTCCCTTCCAAAGCGAAGCGAGTGGCCTAGGCTGCGGCAGAACCCGCTCCTCGCCCCCGAGGCAACATCGATGCTCGATCGCATCGCCGAGCTCGAAGCGGCCGGCGCCGAGGTCGAGATCATCGAGAGCGATATCACCTACCTCGACACCATGCGCGACGGGCTTCGTGAAGCACGCGCCCGTTTCGGGCCCATCGACGGGGTATTTCACACGGCAGGGACCCTTCGCGATGGACTGCTCTTCGAGAAAGACCTGCTGACCATCGAAGAGGTCTTTGCGCCCAAGGTCGACGGGACGCTCACCCTCTTCAACCTCCTGCGCGAGGCTCCCCCGAGGTTCATCCTGCTCTTCTCTTCGATCTCTGTCGAGCTCGCCGCCGCAGGACAGATCGACTACGTCGCCGCCAACGCCTTCCTCAACGCCTTTGCGCGTGCGATGGATCGACCCGACGGCACGCGCTGCATCGCACTCGAGCTCGGGATGATCGCCGACCTCGGCATGGCCGCGCGCGCCCTCGGGGTCGAGAGCTCGTCGCCCGAGCGCATCATCGAGTTGAACACGCGGCTTGTCGACCGAGCGATCCTTCAAGAAGATCGTATCACATTCGAAAAGACACTTTCGCCTCGCGAAGCGTTCTTTCTGGACGAGCATCGAACCCTCGAAGGCGTCCCCGTCCTTCCCGGCACAGCGTATCTCGCGATGATCGCCGAGGCAGCTCAACAGCTCGGTATGGACGACGGCATCCAGATCGACTCGGTCCGCTTCCTCGCTCCGCTCCTTATCCCCGACGAAAAGCGTGAGAAGGTCTCGATCGTCATCTCGTCCCGCGGAGATGCTTACGATGTGGAGTTCTTTGCCGGGCGAGGCACGAACGACGAACGGTTGCTTCTTCTCGCGAGCCTCCGTGCGGCGCCGTCATCGAAGCTGAGCATCGACCCTCAACGGATCCTTGGCTACCTCGACGAACGCGCGCCATTCGGAGAGCGTCTCCGTACGGGACAGGCCGACAACCTTCGCTTCGGGCCACGCTTCGAAGTGCTCATCGCGCGTGGGTTTCGTGAAGGTGAGGCGTTCGCGGAGCTCGAGCTGCGAGAAGCCTTCGCCGCCGAAGCTTCGGATTTCGTCCTTCATCCCGGTCTTCTCGATCTCGCGACGGGCTTCGCGCTCGAGCTCTCACGCGGTTACGATTCGAGCGAGGGGCTGTGGGCACCGATGGGCTACGAATCCTTCGCGGTGCATCGCCCTCTCCCGCCAAGGCTTCTCAGCCATATCACCTTAAAGAGTGAATCGAGCGGCGAGAAATCTGCGAGCTTTGATGTGCTTCTCTCATCGCATTCGGGCGAGGTCGTCGCCGAGATCAAGGGCTTCACGATGCGTCAGCTCGATGGGGCTTTCGTCGATGCGCCGCAACAAAAAGCGGGGCGCGAGATGCAGTTGGCCGACGAAGCGCTCCTTGAAGAGATGCGGCTAGGGATCCGCGCCGAAGAGTTGCCGAGCATCATCGACCGAACGCTTCGACATGGCGCACCCATCGAGATGATCGCAACACCGCTCTGCATCGAGCAGCTCCAAGAACGGCGCGCCGCGCTCGAAAAGCGCACGGAGGTTGTGAGTTTTGAGCGTCCCGATCTCGAAAGCGAATACATCGCGCCCCGCGATGAGCTCGAGGCAAAGCTCGCCGCCTTCTTTTCGGAATTCCTCGGAATCACAGAGGTTGGAGTCACGGACGATTTCTTTGACCTCGGCGGGCATTCCCTCATCGCCGTCCGCTTCTTTCAGCGCGTCAAACGCGAGCTCGGCGTAGAGCTCGGCCTCTCGGTGCTTTTTGAAGCACCGACCGTCGAGTCCATCGCCGAACGGATCCGGCCGCTCCTCGAGGAGCGCGTGCGCCCCGAAGTGCATCAGGTTTCCTCGCGGCATATCGTCCCGATCGACGGCGGACGAGGCCAAGGTGGGACGCCATTTTTCTGCGTCGCCGGCATGTTCGGAAACATCTTGAACCTTCGACATCTTGGGCTCCTTCTCGCACCCGATCGCCGCGTCTACGGCATCGAAGCGAGAGGACTCCGCCCGGGAGAAGAGCCTCATGAATCGCTCGCCGAAGCCGCGCAGGATATGGTCGAAGAGCTCAGTTCGATTCAGCCCAAGGGGCCATACCTGATTGGCGGCTTCAGTGGAGGGGGCCTCACCGCCATCGAACTTGCGCATCTACTTCAAGCACGAGGTGAAGAGGTTGCTGCGCTCGTTCTCCTCGATACACCGCCGCCGCGCTCGGCGCCCATTCGCCGACTTGATCGCGCCGAGATGCTTCTCCAAGATCTGAAGCGCTACGGGCCGTTCCATCTGATAGAGCGACTCGAGCGGCGCATCCAATGGGAGCGGGAACAATTTCGGCGGGCGCAACGTGGCTTCGAGCGTGAGCTTCAAGAGGGTCCGCGCGATCGCATCGTCGGCGAGGCCTTTTTGCGTGCCCTAGAGAAGGTCGAGCTTCGTCCCTATGAGGGACCGGTCACACTCTATCGTCCACCGCTCCCAGTACATTATATCCTTCGCGACGGAACCCGACTCAGCCACGACCGAAGCCGTCTCAGCGAAGACAAAGGTTGGGGGAAGTGGATGCCGAATTTGCGCGTAGTCGAAGTACCGGGGGATCACGACAGCATGGTGCTCTCGCCCAATGTACGAGTTTTGGCATCGCGGCTTCGCGCAGAGCTTCGTCGCGCGGAGTACCGAGCTGCTGACGAGAGGAGAACGGCTGAATGAGCCCGAGCGTCGCGACGATAATCCTAAACTACCGGAGCGCAGGCCTCGCGATTCGGGCGGTCGAAGCCGCGCTCAAGGCGACCGAACGCTACGCCCACGCGCCGATCTATCTCATTGATAACGATTCGGGTGATGGGAGCTTTGAACGGCTTGAGGAAGCAAAACTTGAGCGCGAATGGCCCGAGCGGGTG
>JAAZAH010000017.1 GCA_012514415.1 Sandaracinaceae bacterium | reverse complement strand
GACGCCGTAGCGGCGTCCGAACGCGTCTCTTCCTGATCCGTCGTGTCCTTGGAAGACGCGGCCTCGTGCTCCTCCTGCTCCTTTTGGCTGACCGTCTCCGCCGCTTCATCTCCTCCTTTATTTGCCGTGCTGTCATTGTCCGGCGGCGCCGTCTGCGCGGGCGCGGGGCTTGCGATCATGAGGCCAAAGAGGAGCGCCAGAGAGGCGGCGAGAGATGCGCAATGCGAACGCAGCATGAGATCTTTTACCACCCTTTTTAGAGATTCCGAAGAGCCAGATGAAGCGCGGGCTGCTTTTGTCGCGGAAGCCGCCCGCGTCTTATTCCCGAATCTTATCCATCCTATAGGAATGTCGGTCGACGCGGCGCGCGAAGGTGCCTTCGAACCCTCGTCTCCCTGATCGGGGGGATCGCATTCGAGCTCCACGCGCGCGGATACGCCTTCGAGTCCGCGTCTCCGACTCCTCGGGCGTCTCCACATCGCCGTCGCGACCCGCACGCGCTCGCAGCCGCGAGGCGCCGCCGGAAGAGGGCGTCCAAGCGTCCGCCTCCTTACATTCTTCGGGCGCCGCCGATGTCCCTCCGGCCTCAGCGAGCTGCCTCGCATTTCCCGACGGCGCAGAGAACACGATCGGGCGGCGCTCGCCCCGAGCTGTGCAAGGCGCGGCACCTCCGCATTTGCCTAAAACCAACATTCAAATATTATAAAGAATATTGGAATATTGTCGCGCCCTAGGCGCTTACTCCTCAAAATGCCGAGAACTTCGACGAAAAATCGCCCGATCTTGCGGATCGCTCCCTTCTCCCAACTCTTCACGCTCTTCGCGCTTCTTACGCTCGTCGCCGCGGCGTGCGCTCCAAGTCGCGATCTCAGCGGGGACGCGCCGCCCTCCGAGGGCGGCGAACGGAAGGCGATGGAGCGCCGCCTCACCCTCCTCTTCTTCGCCGATCTCCATGCTCAGGTCGAGGAGCATCCCGAGCTCTTTTGGGATGAATCGGGCGATCGCATCGCAATGGCTGGAGGCTTTGCCCGAGTCGCTCAGGCCATCCGCGACGAGCGCGCACAAGCCCCCAAGGGTTCGGTCTTCGTCATCGACGGAGGCGATACCTTCCAAGGCTCCAAACTCGCCGCGCTTACCGAGGGGGAGGCGCTCGTGCCCCTCCTCTCGAACATGGGCTTCGATCTCGCCATCCCAGGAAACTGGGAGGTCGCCTATGGCGCAGCCCGCATGCGCTCGCTCCTCGCGAAGCTCCCGTATCCGACCATCGCCGAGAATGTCTTTGTTGAGGCGAGCGGCGAGCGCATCCTGCCTCCCTCGATCCTCCGCGAGATCGGCGGGGTGAAGGTCGGCTTCATCGGCTATACCGACCCTGACGTCCCCCGAAGGCAGCCCCCCAGCTTTAGTGAGGGGCTGCGGTATGGCGGCCCCGATTCGCTCAACGAGCTCGCCGCCTCGCTCCGTGAAGACGGCGCAGAGCTCGTCGTCTTGGTCTCTCATATCGGGCTCGCCCGCGCGGCGAAGCTCACCGAGCGCCTTAAGGGCATCGACCTCCACCTCTCCTCGGATACGCATGAGCGGAGCTTCGAGCCCATCGACGTCAACGGCGTCTGGGTCGTCGAGCCCGGCGCGTTCGGCTCCTTCATGGGGAAGATCGAGCTCACGCTCAAGGGTGATGTGATCACCGAGAGGCGTTGGTCGCTCATCCCCCTTGAAGCTTCTCGTTTTCCAGAGGCAGCCGATATCGCCGCGCGGGTTGAGGAGGTGATGAGGCCGCATCGTGAGTCGCTTGAACGCGAGCTCGGAGAGGTGGCCGAGACGATGGCACGTTATGACGTCGTCGAGACCACGATCGACAATCTCCTCGCCGACGCCCTCCGCGCCGAGACCGGCACCGAGATCGCGCTCTCCAATGGCTTCCGCTTTGGGACGCCACTTCTCCCAGGACCCTTCACTGAGGCCGACCTCTACAACCTCTACCCGATCACGATGCCCGTAAAGACCGGCGAGGTGAGCGGCCAGCAGCTACTCGATTTCTTCGAACAAGAGCTGGAGAACGTTTTTTCAGCCGATCCCGAGCGTCGCTTCGGTGGCTGGGTGACGCGCCTTTCGGGCGTCGAGCTGACCTTCCGCGCCTTCGCCCCGAAGGGTGAACGCATCGAACGCATCGAGATCAATGGCGAACCCCTCGACCCGCATCGGATCTATACCGTCACGGCCTGTGAGCGTGAGGGCGATGCCTTTGATACGCTTTGCCGAATTCCCCACGTTCAGAACCCGAAGGTCCTCGATTTCGATGCGCATGAGGCCGTGCGCCGCTACCTCCGCAAAGAGCGCGTCCTCCGTGCGCCCGACCGCGATCGCGTGATCGCGCTCGATCTTCCGCGGCATACGCGATCGCAACTACTTCAGCCGGAGCCGAGAGACAGCACCTCGAAGAAAGAACCGCCTGTTGTGGGTGGAGAAGAGGATTAGGATGTACGCATGAGCGATCTCCTCCACATCCCTGGGCCTCGCGGCGCAGCCCCGAGCGTCGAAATCCGTGATGCCTTATTCGAGGGGTTTGCAAAGGTGGCGCAGGCGCTCGCCCATCCCACAAGACTCCATCTCCTTGGGCTGCTCGATTATGCGGAGCATCCAGTGGAGAAGCTCGTAGAGCAGACCGGCGCGCAGTTCGCCTCGGTGAGCGCCCATCTTAAGGTCCTTCGCGAAGCGGGACTCGTTCGCTCGCGGCGGGAGGGAAGGCGGATCGTGTATTCGATCGCCCATGCCGAGGTGCCTTCCCTCATACACTCACTCCGCCAGCTCTCCGCGATCGCGCTTCCCGAGATTCGTTTGCTCGTCGAGACGCATTATCGTGACCACGAGGTGATCGAGGGCGTCGACGCCGCCGAAAAGCTCCTCGCGCAGATCCAGCGCTCGCGCTGCCTCGTGATCGATCTGCGTCCGCACGAAGAGTTTCAGCGCGCACATCTCCCTCGCGCGCGCTCTTTCCCGCTTCAAGAACTTGGCGATCGTCTCCACGAAATCCCGCGTGATAAGCCCGTCGTAGCCTACTGTCGGGGCCCGTTTTGCCTCGCTGCGCTAAGGGGAGTGCGTCTTCTTCTCGGCGCGGGCTACCAAGCGCGGAGGCTCGCCATGAGCGTTGGAGATTGGGCGCGCGCCGGGCTCCCGCTCAAGACCTGAGATCAGCCCGCGATCCCTTCGGCAGCGAGCGCCGCTAAGGCCATGATGGGGAGCTGCGGATTTACGCCGATATTGTCGGGGAAGACGCTCGAATCGACGACGAAAAGGCGTGGTACCCGATGATGCTCAAAGCGGGGAGAGACGACGCTCTTTTCCGCATCGCTCCCGATACGCGCCGTGCCAAATAGATGTGTCATGCTCATCGTGAAGCGTTTCGCATCGAGAGGAATCTCTCGTTCGATCGCGCTCAGCTCCTCTTCGCTCCGGAGCACGGAGCGAAAACCCGGAATGCCCGGATAGACCTCGCGCGCGCCCGCGGCGAAGAAGAGCTCACCGAGCCGTCGGACGGCGCGCCTCGCGCTCGCGAGGTCGCGAGGCTCGAGCGAATAACGAACCTCGGCACGTCCGCCACGTGAGCGCACCCGTCCTTTGGCATGTGCTCGCAGGGCCGCACCGTAGATCGCGTAATGATCGAGGCGTCGAAGGTTCTCGGCGAGTGTGCGCCCGTGTCCGGGGAGGCGGCTCAAAATGAGCCCAAGATCGAACCCAAGGACCTCGAGCTTGATGCGCTCTTCGAGAAAGCCGTAGACCTCATGCCCTTGCGTCGCGCCCCGTTGTGGCTCGATGGGTTCGTCGAAGAGCGCCGTCATCGAGAGTCCAGGATGCGCGCTGAAATATTCACCGACCGGTCCCGCGCGGAGCCCGCTCTCAAGAAGGAGAAGCGGCGTGCCGATGGCGCTCGCGGCGAGGATCACGCCATGCGCCGCGCGCGCTTCGAAGCGTTCTCCGCTCAGAAGCATCCCGCGAACACCGTAGGCGCCGCGTGAATCATGAAGAATGCGCGCGACTTTCGCTCCGCTCACGACGCGCGCGCCGAGCTTTTGCGCCTCGGGGAGATAGCTCCGGTCCATCGAGAGCTTCGCGCCATGAGGGCATCCTTGAAGACATCGCCCCGAGCCGATACAGCCCGAGACATTGCGCGCGATCGGTCGATGTCCGATGCCGAGTCTCTCCGCCCCTTTCGCCATCCGCAGGTTCTTTTTGTGCGCGACGTCGGGGCGCGTCGGAGCGATGGATAGCTCCTTTTCAATCTCCTCGGTCACCCGTGTGATCGCTTCGTAAGAGAGCACCTCTTCGAGCGCTGGATCGACCGCGTACCACTCCTCGGCGACGCGCTTGGGGAGCCGCCAAGAGATGGCGCCGTTGATCACCGACGTTCCACCGAGCGCGCGACCTTGAAGGTACGGCATGGGAAGATTGCCAAATGCGACGCTCGTCCCGAGCTCGCGATAAAGGGCGCTCATGGCGCGAAGGGCACTTGGCTCTGCCGGATCGGGTGGAGCCTCCCCCTCCTCGAGGATCAAAACGCGCGCGCCTCTCCGGGCGAGACGAAGTGCGGCGGTTGCGCCCGCCGGCCCGCTCCCGACGACGATGAATTCACTCGCGAGCCGAAGAGGCGCGTGTTCGTTCCGCCCATCGATATCCGGGATCATGCGGCGCCTCCGAGCGCGTCCTTCAAGAATGGCTCTCGCGCATCCGTTTGGTCGAAATAGGCGAGCCCCGTAAAGAGCTTCATCGTCTCGAGGCTTTGCCGGGGAAGATAGCGCTCGCTTTGCCCGAGCTCTTCAAGGAAGCGAACTCGCTTTTGTCGATCGAGCTTCGAAAATCGCGCGCGATAACCCGCGCGAATTCGGGGAAGATGCTCGATCGTCGCGAGCATCGCGCGAAGCCCCATCAGAAAACTCACGCTAGTCGAGCGCTCGAGCGCGTCAAAAATTATTGCGTTTTCATCGAGATGAAAGCGCGGGAGGCCCGCCTCTTCCGCAGGGAGCATCGCATCCATCACAAGAAGCATCAGCGCGCGTTCTCTTGGGCGAAGTTTTCTCATCCTCGCGCCTTTCGCTTTCCGTGCCTTCGCGGATCGATCTCAGAGAGCTCGCGGATCGGGCGCGGCACAAAATCGATCGGATGTTCGCGCACCAAGGCAAAATAGGTAGGGGTTTCGAGCGTGAGTTTGCCGAGCGCCAGATAGCTCACTCCGATAAGAAAGTCGGCGCTCCCCTCTTCGAGCGCCACGAGCGGATCTTTGGTGAGGCGGATCGATTCGAAGGGTGCGTTCCCAACCCCGCGCGAATAATCGATCAAGAGCCCGCGATCGAATCCGGGTGGATAGGCGATGCCGCGCGGCTCGACGACTTCATAGAACCACGTCGTGATGGGCTCGCAGCCCTTCATTTTCGGCCGACTCGGCGCCTCGATGCCGTCTTGTTCGAGCCGCACATTCCAGCCGAGAAGCCTCCCGGTTCGTGGCTCGCGGTAGAAGGTCTTTTGGAACGTCTTCCAGGTGAGCTTTTCGACCACGCGGGGCAATCCGAGGCTCACCCCGCGGTACGCATAGCCTTCGAGGGCGCGCGGATCGACCGGATGGCCGTGGACGATCCGCTGCCTGAGCTCGTGCCGACTCGCGTCGAGCAAATCGTAGATGGGGTTCATCGCCTTCGCCTCCCAATTGTTTTTGAGACCGAGTTCAACTTCGCTCGTCGGAGCGCCTTGAGCGCCTCCTCATCGATGGCTTCGAGTAGCGGAGGAACCTTCTCTCTGGCCATCGCGGCGTCCTTGGTGCGGAGGATATGGAGCATGAGCGCGTAACCTGCGCGTGAACGCGTGCGATCGGCGCCTAAAGCGTGCATGAGATCGGGCCGCGCTCGATACGCGGCCTCGACTGAGTTCAGAAGTAGGAGCATCGCGACATTTTCCGATGCTTCGAGGAGTGCGCGCGAGATGGCGAGATCCCGCTCGCCATATTCCTCGTCCGAGCACTCATTGAGCTGAAGTTCGACGAGAGATTCAATCTTCCGAAGCGAGCGTTTTGAGATGCGGGCCGCGGCGAGTGCGAGCGCCTCGACGGCGACGGCGCGGCGCAGCTCGAGGAAGGAGCGGATAAGCGATGGATCCGGCTCGGCCGTCTCGTCGACAAGATACGGGAGGATCGAGAGGTTGGCGCCCATCGTGATGTGCAGCACCAGCACGCCCTCTCCCTGCTTCGGCTGGACGAGGCCTTCGGCTTCAAGACGCGCGAGCGCCGCCCGGAGCGTGAGGCGGCTCACCTTCAGCGCCTCGGCAAGCTCGCGTTCGGGAGGAAGGAAACTTCCCGCCTTCGCCTCGCCCGAGAGGATCGATCGTCGAAGGGCGTGGGCCACAGCGTCAACGGGGCGGATGGGGCGGGCGAGCTTGAATTGCATCACTGGTTTAGTGGTTAAACCAGTAGAGAGCGAGCGAGTCAAGACCCTTTGGTGCTAAATCGGCGGAGGCACCAGCTCGCAGGTGCTCACACGCCGCGGCCTTCAGGTAGAGATCCGCGATGCGCGCGTGTTCTGCTTGAGATCGCGCTTTAGGCTTCGGACAAGCACGCCGACCATCACGAGGAGAAGCATGAGAAAAGGCAGCGCCGTCGTGATGGAAACGGTCCGAAGCGCATGAAGTCCGCTCGTATAAAGTAGGGCGCTCGCAAGCGCCGCCTGTGCGAGTCCCCAGAGGATGCGCATCGAGTTCGGAGGATTTTCCTCGCCGCCGCTCGTGAACATCGAAAGGACGAAGGTGGCGCTATCGGCCGACGTCACTAAAAAGATCATGACGAGGAGAGTTGCTGTGAGCGAGGAGAGCGTCGGGAGCGGGAGCTGTTCGAGGAGGGCGAAGAGCGCAAGGCTTGTATTCTCAGCTGCTGCGTCGACGATCTGCGCCTCGCCAAAAAGCTCATAATGAAGCGCCGATCCGCCAAAGATAAAGAACCAGATGGCGCTGATGGCGGCTGGAATCAGCATCACGCCGAGGATGAACTCGCGCACCGTGCGGCCTCTTGAGATCCGCGCGATGAACATGCCGACAAAGGGCGACCAAGAAAGCGCCCACGCCCAATAAAAGATGGTCCATCGCTCGACCCAATCGCTTTCGCTGAAAGGGCGCGTCGAGAGGCTCATCTCGACAAAGCGCGCGAGCACATCACCCATGGTCTGAACGGCGGTATCGAGGATCGCGACGGTCGGACCAAAGACGAAGACGAAAAGCGCCAAGACGCATGCGACGACCATATTGATGTGGCTGAGAAAGAGAATCCCTTGGCTCAGCTTGGTCGATGCGCTCGCTGTAAAGCATGCGGTCACGATGAGCGTGATGAGGAGCTCGGTGCGGACTCCGAGAGGTGTGCCGAGCGTCTCGTGAAACCCCCCGCTTGCTTGAAGGATGCCGAAGCCAAGTGTGGTCGCGACACCAAAGACGGTGGCGATGACGGCGACGATATCGATCGTCCAGCCGAGGGGCCCCGAGGTCTTTGCTCCGAGAAGGGGCCGAAAGCAGGCGCTGATGAGCCCAGGCTGGCCGGCGCGAAAGCGCGCATAGGCGATGGAAAGTGCCACGACCGTATAGAGGGCCCATTGGTGTACGCCCCAATGAAAGACCGAATAGCGCATCGCATCGCGCGCAGCGATGGCCGATTGGGGATCGACCATCCGCCGAGGCGGCTCGACGAAATGTGCGATGGGCTCGGCGACGCCCCAGAAGACGAGCCCCACACCCATCCCCGTGGCGAAGATCATGGCAAGCCAGCTCCGCAGCGAATACTCCGGCGGCTCGCCCTCTTGCCCGAGCAGGATTGAGCCTGTGCGGCTGAAGGCGAGGTAGGCGAGCAGGCCGACAAAGGCGCTCGTCGCCGAGAGGTAGAGCCAGCCAAAGCTTTGGGTACTGAAGCGAAAGGCGCGTTCGAAGGCGGCGTCGAGCGCTACAGGCGCGGCAAACGCGGCGATCGAAAAAGCAGCGAGGATAAGGACGGAGACCACGAGAACGGGCGCGCCGCGTCTCCAGGCAATTTCGGGTGAAGTTGGGCTCTCGGACATTCTTTCTCGAAGAAAAAGGCCTGAGCGAGCCTCCGCTCTTTGGACGATGGAATCAAGCTTCTATCACAAATAGTGAACGCCCCATAAAAACGTTCTATTGGAACGATGGTCTGAGGGCGTTAGAATAGAACTAAGAATCTCCCAATGAGGAGATAAAAGAGAGGTAAAAACATGTCACTGATCAATACCAAGATTCAACCGTTTAATGCGACCGCTTATCATCAAGGCGACTTCATCGATGTATCCGATGAGACTATTGCAGGAAAGTGGAGCGTATTCTTCTTCTATCCTGCGAACTTTACCTTCGTCTGTCCGACGGAGCTCGAAGACCTTGCCGACAATTACGAGTCCTTTAAGGAGCTCGGCGTAGAAATTTATGGCGTGTCGACGGATACCCACTTCGCTCACAAAGCCTGGCACGATACGTCGGAGGCCATCTCGAAGGTGAACTATCCGCTCATCGGCGATCCTACCCACCGTTTGAGCCGAAATTTCGGCGTACTCATCGAGGATGAGGGGGTCGCGCTCCGGGGCACCTTTGTGGTCAACCCTGAGGGCATCATCAAGGTGTCCGAGATCAACGATAACGGGATTGGGCGTGATGCGAAGGAGTTGCTCCGGAAGGTTCGTGCCGCGATTCACATCGCAAACAACCCGGGGGAGGTCTGCCCGGCTCGGTGGGAAGAGGGCGCGAAGACATTGAAGCCCTCGATCGATCTGGTCGGCAAGATCTAATGGGTCGCTTAGTTGAGAAGCCCTCTCTTGGAGGGGGCTCATCTCATCTCATTCTTCACACAAGTGGATATTGCAACTCGCTCTTCAAAAGGAAATGAACATGCTCGATAACGCACTCAAGGATCAACTCAGGGCGTACCTGGAGCATCTTAAATCGCCGATCACGCTCGTCGCTTCGCTCGACGAAAGCAAAGCGTCGAAGGAGATGCGTGCCCTTCTCGAAGAGCTTGAGGGTGCCTCGAATCGCATCACCGTTCGATACGATGGTGGCGGTGAACGGCGGCCAAGCTTTTCAATCGAGCGTGAGGGAGAGTCGGCCCGGATCGCCTTCGCGGGTCTTCCTTTGGGCCATGAGTTCACCTCGCTCATCCTCGCCCTCTTGCATGCCAGCGGCCATCCGCCGCGCGTCGCGCAGGAGCTGATTGAGGCGGCCGAAGCCCTCCACGACAAACTCCATTTCGAAACCTATTTCTCGCAATCCTGCCAAAATTGCCCGGATGTCGTGCAGGCTCTCAACCTCATCGCCGCGCGGAATCCGAACGTCGAGCATGTGGCGATCGATGGAGCGAGCTTCGCCGATGAGGTCGAGGCGCGCGAGGTATTCGCCGTGCCGAGTGTCTTTCTGAACGGAGAGCCGTTCGCTCAAGGACGGATGACGCTCGAAGAGATTCTCTCGAAGCTCGGCGGAGCGGACGCCGCCGGAAAGAAGGAACGCGTCGAATCACTCGGCGTGATGGATCTCGTGGTCGTCGGTGGCGGTCCGGCCGGCGCATCCGCCGCGCTCTTTGCCGCCCGAAAGGGGCAGCGCGTGGCGATCGTCGCCGATCGCATCGGCGGGCAGCTCCTCGATACGCTCGCGATTGAGAACTATCCCGGCGTGGGTGAGACGGAGGGGCCGCGCCTTGCAGCCGATCTCGAGGCGCAGCTTAGGCGTTATCCCATCGAGCTCTTGGAGGGCGAGCGCGTCGCTCAGCTTCAGCCCGCGGAGAGCTCGGCTGAAGGGGCGGGCGTTGAGGCGGCGAATCATTCGAGGGGCGAGGCGCACGTGCTTTTCCTTGAGAGTGGGGCGCGACTCGAAGCCCGACAAATCATCTTGGCACCCGGTGCGCGCTATCGTCCGATGGGCGTGCCAGGCGAAGCCGAATACCGGACGCGAGGCGTCACCAACTGCCCGCATTGCGATGGCCCGCTCTTCAAGGAGAGAGCGATCGCGGTGGTTGGCGGAGGAAATGCCGGCGTCGAAGCCGCGCTCGATCTCGCCGGTATCGTCCGCTCGGTTACGCTCCTTGAGCGCGAAGAAGAGCTTCGAGCCGATCAGGTCCTGCAAGAAAAGCTCGCGGCAACCGACAACGCGCGCGTCGTGCGGAGCGCCGCGGTCAAGGAGGTGTTCGGCGATGGGCGGCGCCTCAAGGGCCTTCGCTACGAGGATCGCGTGACCGGCGAGGTTCATGAGCTCGAGGTCGAGGGCATCTTTGTGCAGATCGGACTCGTCCCGAATACCGACTTTCTCAAGGGAAGCGTCGAGCTCAATCGCTTTGGCGAGATCGTCGTCGACGATCGAGGGCGGACGAGCGTCGCTGGTATCTATGGCGCTGGGGATGCGACGACCGCGCCTTATAAGCAGATCGCGATCGCGGCGGGCGATGGAGCGAGGGCAGCCCTGACGGCGTTTGAGGATAAGCTGCGCGCTCCGCGCGAAGCCTCGATGCGCGCCGCCTCCTGAACGGATGTGGCGTGAATTTCACCTTGGGTTCGAGGCGTGAAGAGCGAGGGAGGCACGGCAAAGGTGCGCTCTCGTTCTTCGGCTTTAACTCGACCGGAGTCGAGCGTCGAGTCTGAGCCGCTCATCGATCCTTCTGGGATCCCGCGAAAATACGCAATTTTTCTCTTTTTCTCACCCTCAATAGGCTGTCGTCTGGCATCTTCGCTTGGCCTCGTCTAAAAGGCAGCATCTAGGGAAGCCT
>JAAZAH010000182.1 GCA_012514415.1 Sandaracinaceae bacterium | reverse complement strand
GAGAAGGAGCATATTCGATCGGGCGACCCGGCTATGGGCAATGTCTCCGATGATCGCAATCTTGACACCGTCAAGATTGCCCCGGGCGCGACGTATGGTGAAGGCATCTAGGAGCGCCTGCGTCGGATGCTCGTGCATGCCATCGCCCGCGTTGATCACGGCGTGAGAGACGTGGCGCGCGATGAAATGTGGCGCCCCAGAGCTTGAATGACGCACGACCACGATATCAGGGCGCATCGCTTCAAGAGTCTTCACCGTATCGTAAAGCGACTCCCCTTTGGCGACGCTCGATTGCGCCATGCTGAGGTTGACCACATCCGCCGAGAGCCGTTTTCCGGCGAGCTCGAAACTCGTCCTCGTCCGCGTCGAGTTCTCGTAAAATACGTTGAGGATCGTCTTTCCGCGGAGCGTCGGGACCTTTTTGAGTGGTCGGCGCGAGACATCAAAAAAGGCTTCAGCGGTGTCGAGGATGTGTTCGACCTCTTCGCGTTTGAGCCCTTCGATACCGAGGAGATGACGGTGGGGGAAATCGCTCTTCATCATTGTCCGGAGAAAAAGAGAAGGCGCGCTTCGATGCTCCCCGCCTCGTCGAATTCGATGGCGAGATGAAGGCCGTCCTCCACCTCGACCTCGCGCCCGACGAAATCCGCGGCGATGGGCAGCTCGCGTCCACCTCGATCGCAAAGGACTGCGAGGTAGATCCTCGAGGGTCTCCCATAATCGGCGATGGCATCGATGGCTGCGCGCACGGTCCGACCCGTATGAAGCACATCGTCGATGAGGACCACCACTTTATCGTCGACGCTGCCCGGGATCTCCGAAGGGCCGACTTTAGGCGCCTTCCGCGCGTGCCCAAGATCATCGCGGTAGAGGTTGATATCAAGGTCGCCAAGACGCGGTTCGTAGCCCGTGATGCGCTGGACTTCTTCCTTCAGTGCCCGGGCGAGTGGGACCCCGCCACGTTTGATGCCGAGGAAAATCGGCTCGTCCTCCATGGGCACTTTTTCGACGATCGACGCCGCGAGGCGGATCAAGAGTGGCTTCATCTCGTCATGCGGAATGACGATCTTCGAGAGTTTGCGGGGCGCGTCCACAGTGTGGATCTACAGCGACCAGCGCAATTGAGTCAAACGAAGTTGGACGCCGATTTAGTTCGGCGCGTACGCCTCACCGGCGCTCGCCGCATGCGGCATGGCCTCGCCCGCCTCATACCGCTCTTCCATCTCGTAGCGGCTCGGGCAACGCGGAATGACCTCGTTGGCACGGAACCCACCGTCCTCTTCGAGGTGACCGCGGACGGTGACCTGAATCCCAAATCCGTCGCGGAAGGTGTCGGGAACCACGCATTCCGGAAATCGCACGGGGAGCGCGTACCCGTCGCGCTCGATCACAAATCGCCACTCACAAGGGGACTCGCGAAAAAGAATCGACCCAGGCTGAAGATCGCCCTCGACTCGCAGTTGCCGACCGCGATGTGCATCCGGATTGCTGACGACTTCGGAGACGAGCCGCGAATAGCTCATCGCATCGCCTGCTTCGCTACT
>JAAZAH010000181.1 GCA_012514415.1 Sandaracinaceae bacterium | reverse complement strand
TTCCCGCGATAGGAGGGCTCGCCGAGCGCTTTAAGATGCTCGGCCCACTCCTCGGGGAGGCGCTCGATCGGATGCGCGGGGGGCGCGAGCTCGGGACGCGGGATGGACATGAGAAGGGAAAGTCTAGCACCGGGCGGATGAATCGTCCCGGCGCGCGTTGAAATCAGCGAAGATGGACATCGAGGCATCCCGAGCGCGGGCGGCGACATCCGCGTTGCGGGACGGAACGAAAAAGGCCTCCCGTTGGAGGCCTTTCAATGCGGACGGAGGCGTCGATCAGCCGATCTCGGACTCAGGGAAGAAGTACGCGATCCCGATCTTCGCGTTCTCGAGGCTATCCGAGCCGTGGACAGCGTTCTCGCCAATGCTCGAGGCGTAGAGCTTGCGGATGGTGCCCTCGGCAGCCTCGGCCGGGTTGGTGGCGCCCATGATCTCGCGGTATTTCGCGACGGCATTTTCGCCCTCGAGCACGCTCACGACGACGGGACCGCGCGACATGAACTCGACGAGCTCGCCAAAGAAGGGGCGCTCTTTGTGAACCGCGTAGAAGCCGCCAGCGACCTCAGGGTTCATCTTGAGCATGCGCATGGCGCGAATCTTGAGGCCCGCCTCCTCGATGAGGTTCAGGATGGCGCCGATCTTATTGTTCTCGACGGCGTCCGGCTTAATGATGCTGAGGGTACTTTCGATAGCCATTTTCTTCGTAGACTCCGGCTCGCCCGAGAGAAGGGGCGAAAAATGCTCGTGATTTCTAGCGCGGAATGGAGGCCGCGCAAGCGATCGGGCGCGTTTGGGGACGGGAGTGTGGCGAGGGCCGGTCCCGCCGCGTGGGCGCGCTCATCGCGATCGGGCTGTTCGCGTGCTCGAAGTCCGACCGCTTATGCGCCGCGACACCGCCCGCGTCACGAAGCCCCGTCTCGTCCGATTCTCTCTCACGCATCCGGCGCCCCACAGCGCGAGCACTCTCACGATCGAACGCGGACATGAAACCGTCACGCGAACCGTGCTCCGCGGCGCGGACGATCCGATCATACACGATCCGGAGCACCTCGTGGGCGAGGGCCCGAAACATCGATCGATCTGGAACGCGGAGCGTGGACGTGATCCGCGGGCGTGGCTGCCGGCGACGCCCACGCTGCGCGCGCATACGAGCTTCGCTCCGTGTCAGCTTGATGGTGTATCCTTCCGCGCGATGGCCGATTCGGTTGAAGCTTTTATTTCCCGCTGGTCTGATATTCAGGGCTCCGGCGGGGAGCGCGCGAACTTCCAGAGCTTCGCGCGCGATCTTGTCGAGATCCTCGACCTGCCCCGCCCCGATCCTGCGAGCGACGATACGCGGGATAACGCTTACGTCTTTGAGCGCCGCGTCCGCCTGAAGCAGATCGACGGGAGCGAGTCGTACGGCTTCATCGATCTCTATAAGCGCGGCTCGTTCGTCTGCGAAGCGAAGCAGACCGGCAAGGACGTCGAGTCATCGGGTTGGGATAAGGCCATGATCCGCGCGCATTCGCAGGCGGATCGGTATATCCGCGCGCTCCCGGCCGACGAAGGGAGGCCGCCTTTTCTGATCGTCGTCGACGTCGGAAAGAGCATCGAGATCTATTCTGAGTTTAGCCGCTCAGGAGCCACATACACGCCCTTCCCTGACGCACGCTCGCACCGGATTCGGCTCGACGACCTCGAAAAACCGGAGATTCAAGATCGACTCCGACGCGTATGGCTGGACCCTCTCTCGCTCGATCCCTCGCGGAAGGCCGCGCGCGTCACGCGCGAGATCGCAGCGAGCCTCGCGAAGCTCGCTAAATCACTCGAGGCGAAGGGCCACGATCCCGAGGCCGTCGCAACGTTCCTTATGCGGACCATGTTCGCGATGTTCGCCGAGGACGTCGGGCTCATCCCTCATCGTAGCTTCACCGAGCTGCTCGAGGGATTGCGGGGCGAGCGCGTGCGCACATTCGTCCCGATGCTCGAGGGGCTCTTCCGCGAGATGAACACGGGGGGCTTCTCCGTCACGCTGCGTGAAGACATCCTGCGCTTCAACGGCGGGCTCTTCTCGGAGGCGCACGCCATCGCCATCGATCGCGATCAGCTCGATCTCCTCATCGAGGCAGCCCACGCCGATTGGCGATTTGTTGAGCCCGCCATCTTCGGGACGCTGCTTGAGCGCGCGCTCGATCCACGCGAGCGCCATAAGCTCGGCGCGCATTATACGCCTCGTGCATATGTCGAGCGCCTCATCCTGCCGACGGTCATCGAGCCGCTTCGCGAGGAATTCCGTGCGGCTCAGATCGAGGCGCACGCGCTCGAGAGCCAAGGCAAGATGAAGGAGGCGCGCGAGGCCGTGATCGCCTTTCACCGTCGCCTCTCAAGCGTGCGCGTGCTCGATCCGGCGTGCGGGAGCGCGAACTTTCTCTACGTCACGCTCGAGCACATGAAGCGGCTTGAAGGCGAAGTGCTCAATCTGCTTCATGATATGGGCGTCTCGCAGACCGCGCTTGAGCTCGAGGGAGAGACCTTCGCCGTCACCCCAGACCAGTTTTTAGGGATCGAGATCAACCCGCGCGCGGCTCGTATCGCGGAGATGGTCCTCTGGATCGGTTATCTCCAATGGCATTTTCGAACGCGCGGAGA
Organism: Sandaracinaceae bacterium; assembly: GCA_012514415.1. Lineage (GTDB taxonomy): Bacteria > Myxococcota_A > Polyangia > Polyangiales > Houyiibacteriaceae > JAAYBZ01. The sequence goes on along the minus strand of JAAZAH010000181.1, from coordinate 2,011 downwards.
GACCCCGCCGCCCGAGCCCATTCTGCGCGACTTCAAAAACATCGAGAATCGAGACGCGCTCATCGAATACGACGCCGAAGAGCCCGTCCTCGATGCCGAAGGCCAACCCGTCACGCGCTGGGATGGAGTCACCTTCAAGAAGCACCCCGTGACAGGCGAAGATGTCCCGGACGAGAGCGCGCAGGCTGTCCAATATCGCTATGTGAACCCGAGAAAGGCGTCTTGGCCCGAGGCGGAGTTCATCGTGGGGAATCCGCCGTTTATTGGTGCAGGGGGAATGAGAAGAGCACTCGGAAGCGGGTACGTCGACGCGGTTCGGAAAACATATCCGGAGATCGCTGAGTCGACCGACTTCGTCATGTATTGGTGGCATATCGCAGCTGAAAAAGTCAGAAGTGGCAAAGCGCAGCGCTTCGGATTCATCACGACGAACAGCCTTAAACAGACGTTCAATCGCCGAGTGGTCCTTCAACATCTCGAAGCCAAACCACCGCTCTCGTTGGCTTTCGCGATACCGGATCACCCTTGGGTCGATGCAGCTGATGGTGCCGCCGTTCGAATCTCGATGACAGTTGGCGATCGTCAAAGATCGGATGGACGGCTGCTGCGCGTTCGCTCTGAAGTCGAGACGCGACGGGAGGACGAAATCGAGGTCGAGTTCTCCGAGCGAAGCGGAACGATATTTTCGGATCTTAGAATCGGCGCCGATGTGGCGAGCGCCAAGCGCCTAACGGCGGCATCCATGATCAGTAGTCCTGGCGTGAAGCTGCATGGTTCTGGGTTCATAGTCACCGCCGAGCAGGCCGCAGAACTGGGTCTCGGCCGCATTCCCGGTTTAGATGCTCACATACGACAGTACCGAAACGGGCGGGATCTGACATCCACACCGCGCGGCGTGCTTGTTATCGATCTTTACGGTTTGGAGATCGAAGAGGTGCGTCGACGATTTCCCGATGTTTATCAGTGGGTCCTCCAACGAGTTAAACCCGAGCGTGATCAGAACAACCGGCCAACGTATCGGGACAATTGGTGGATTTTTGGCGAAGCCCGAAGGGACTGGCGACAGTACGCCGATGGCTTGTCGCGCTTCATAACCACCGTTGAGACCACGAAACACCGCGTCTTCCAGTTTTTACCCGCAACGATTTTACCCGATAATATGCTGGTGAATATCGCGCTCGAAGATGCCGTCTCACTGGGAGTCCTGAGCAGCCGACTTCACGTCGCGTGGGCGCTCGCAGCCGGAGGGCGACTCGGCGTTGGAAACGATCCGCGATACAATAAAACACGCTGCTTTGAGACATACCCTTTCCCTCACCTGACGCTCGAGAGCAGAGAAACCATCGGCAACATCGCAGAAGAGATCGACGCCCTCAGAAAGCGTCAACAGGAATCGCATCCCGAAGTTACGTTGACGGGCGTCTACAACGTCCTCGAGAAACTGCGTGCTGGTGAGGCCCTCACGAAGAAGGAGCGCGAGATCCACGATAAGGGCCTCGTCTCTGTCCTCCGTGAACTCCACGATAAACTCGATGAGGCCGTCTTTGAAGCTTATGGCTGGGAAGACCTCGGCAAGGTCTTGGTTGGACGGCCCGGCGCCACGACGCCGCTCATCGATAAGCCTGAAGATCAGGCCGAGGCGGAGGAGGAGCTCCTCCAGCGGCTTGTCGCGTTGAACCACGAGCGGGCGCGCGAGGAGGCCGAGGGGCGTATTCGGTATTTACGTCCGGAATATCAGGCGCCGGAGAGCGCCCCGGCTGCGACGCAGGTTGGGCTCGAGGGGCTCAAAGACGATAAGCCGAAGTCCGAGGCCAAGAGGACGCAACCTGCGAAGAAACTCACCTGGCCGAAGGTGCTGGCGGAGCAGATTACAGCGGTTCAGAAGATCCTCGAGGAGGACGAGCGTCAGTCGGCCGAAGCGATCGCCTCCCGGTTCAAGAGGAGCCCTGTGCAGGCTGTTCAGAGCGTCCTTGATGCGCTGGAGGCGCTAGGGTTCACGACACGCTAGCTT
>JAAZAH010000180.1 GCA_012514415.1 Sandaracinaceae bacterium | reverse complement strand
TTCTCCTACCGACGATGGAAAGGTTGATCGACGCCATCCGTTCGCTTGCCGTGAAGCTGGCTGGGCTCCCGATGCTCAGCCGGACGCACGGCCAGACGGCCTCGCCCACCACGCTCGGCAAGGAGCTCGCCAATTTCGTTGCGAGGCTCGAGCGTGCCAAAGAGCGCGTCGCCGAGGTGGTGATCTACGGAAAGAAGAACGGCGCCGTTGGGAACTACAACGCGCACGTCGTCGCCTATCCCGAGGTGGACTGGGAAGCGCATTCTGAGCGCTTTGTTCGATCGCTCGGCATCGAGTTCCAGCGCTATACGACGCAGATCGAGCCGCACGATTATATCGCCGAGCTCTTTGATGCGATCGCGCGCTTCAATACGATTCTCATCGATTTCGATCGCGACGTGTGGGGCTATATCTCGCTTGGTTATTTCAAGCAGCGCCCGGTCGAGGGCGAGGTCGGCTCCTCAACGATGCCGCATAAGGTGAACCCAATCGACTTCGAGAATTCCGAGGGCAACCTTGGCATCGCAAACGCGATCATGAAGCATCTCGCGGAGAAGCTCCCGATCAGCCGCTTTCAGCGGGATCTCACCGACTCGACCGTGCTTCGAAACCTCGGCGTGGGGATTGGGCATTCGCTGATTGCATATGAGGCCACGCTGAAAGGCCTTTCGAAGCTCGAAGCCGATGAGCGGCGGCTCGAGGAAGATCTCGAGGCGTCCTACGAAGTCCTCGCCGAGCCGATCCAGACCGTGATGCGCCGCTATGGGATTGAAAAACCCTACGAAAAGCTCAAAGAGCTCACGCGCGGTAAAAAGGTCGACGCGGCGTTGATCGAGGAATTTGTCTCGAAGCTCGAGCTCCCCGAGGAGGCGAAGGAGCGTCTCATCGCCCTAAGGCCTTCGAGCTACATCGGCCTTGCGGCGATCCTCGCGGCGGAAATCGGTTGAGCGTTTACCGCGCTAGAGCGCGTGAAGGGCAAGGTAGGTGATCCCCGCGCCGGCGGCGGCGAGACCGACCACGAGGAGCGCCCAGCCGATGGGGCTGAGCCCGACGCCGCCCGACTCGACTCGCGGGGCGGGCAGCGTCCCGGGCGAGCTCGGATAAGAGGGCCGGCTCGAGCGATCGGGACGCCGGATCTCGCGATACGTGACGGGGCGACCCTCGGCTGCCTTTTTGAGCGCTGCGGCGAATGCGATGGGGCTCTCGTAGCGATCGCTCGGATCCGGAGCCGTTGCGCGCTCGATGACGCGGACGATGTCTTTGGGGAGGTCGGGGCGGATGGCCTCCAGTGGCTCGATGCGTCCTTGGATAATCGCGCCAAGGAGCTGTCCGTGATCGGAGGCGGCAAAGGGGCTCTTCCCAGCGAGCGCTTCGTAGGCGATCACTCCGAGCGAGTAGACGTCGACGCGCGGATCGGTGGAATGCGCCGACATGATCTGCTCGGGTGCCATATAGCGCGGCGTCCCAACCACCGAGCCCGTCTGTGTGAGCTTCTTCGCATCGGCCGAGAGCGAGAGCCCAAAATCGATGATCTTCACCCGCGAGCCCGAGGGATCGCGCGGCAAAAAGAGATTGTCCGGTTTGAGGTCGCGATGGACGACGCCTTTGGTATGCGCGAGGTGGAGGGCCTCGCTCGCCGTTTCCACGATCGCGACCAAACGATCGAGCTCAAGGGAGCCGACTCGCTCGACCTTCTCGCGGAGGGTTTCTCCCTCGAGGAGCTCCATGCTGATCCACGGCGTGATCTCGGCTTCGACGCCACAGTCGTAGATCGCGACGACGCCCGGGTGAACGAGTCTCCTCAGGGTCTCGGTCTCACGGCGAAATCGCTCGAGGCCGAGCTCGCGCTTCTTCTCCGGCAGCCGAAGCACCTTGAGCGCAACGCGTTCGGAACGCTCCCGGTCGAACGCGGCATAGACGAAGGACATTCCCCCGCTGCCAATCTGCTTCTCGATCTCGAAGCGCTGAGCGAAGAGCGCGCCCTCGGGCGAGGGGACCAATGAATATCGAGGGGCGTCGTCCATAGGCCGGCATCGATCCTACACGTTTTTGGGCGCCAGCGGCACCCTAGACGCGGACGACATCGCCGACGCCTGGGATCTGTTCGACGCCACGGATGGCGGAGCGCAGGCGGTCCAGGTCGCCGACCGTGAGTCGGAGATGGTTGACCGCCCGGCCCACGCCCTCGGTCTTGCACGAAGCCTCCGTGATATTGAGCCCGTTTTCAGAGAGGACTCGCGTGATGGCCGAGAGTACGCCCGGGCGATCGTCGGTCGTGACGCGGAGACCGACCGGGAGATCGAGTTTGGTTCCTTCGGACCAGCTCACTTCGACGCGCCGCGCCGGATCTTGCTCCATCGCGCGAGGACAGCCTCTTCGGTGAACGGTTACGCCGCGCCCGCGAGTAATCCAGCCTGTAATCGGATCGCCAAAGACGGGGGAGCAACACTTCCCAAAGCGGATCAGCATGTGATCCATGCCCTCGATGAGAACCCCATCGTTCGGGGTGCTCTTGACCTTGCGAACGGTACGCTCGAGGAGGCTCGGCCGGAGACTTTCGCGTTTTTCCTCCTCGGCCGGGGGCGCGACAAGGTGAACGATATCGATGGCCTTCAGTTTACCGTAGCCGACCTGTGCGAGGAGATCGTCGAGCTGCGTGATGCGCAGCGTCTCGAGGACGTTCTTCAGCTCGTTGCTCTTTAGGAAGCGGTTGAAGGAGAGGTCATTCTTACGGAACTCGCGCTCGAGAAGGTCACGCCCGAGCTTGATGCCTTGCGCACGGCCGCGCTGCCGGAGATAGGCGTGAACGCGCGAGCGCGCCTTCCTCGTGGTGATGAAGTTCAGCCAATCCTTGCTCGGGTGATGGTTCGCGCGCGTGATGATCTCGACGACGTCGCCATTTCTGAGTTTATGCCGGAGCGGGACGAGCGATCCATTCACCCGCGCCCCGGCGCAGCGATCGCCGACCTCGGAGTGAATGGCGTAGGCGAAATCGACGGGAGTCGCGTTTCGGGGGAAGGTGAGCACCTCGCCCTTGGGCGTGAAAACGAAGATCTCCTCGCTGAAGAGATCTTCACGGACGCTCTCATAGAACTCTTCTGGATCGCGGACTTCCTTCTGGAACTCAACCAGCTGCCTGAGCCAAGCGAAACGTGCCGCGTCCTTCGTATCGAGCCCGCCTTTCGCTTTGTATTGCCAATGTGCCGCGATGCCGTATTCGGCCGTCCGGTGCATCTCGTAGGTGCGGATCTGCACTTCGATACGGCGGTTTTCGGGGCCAATCACCGTCGTATGGAGGGATTGGTACATATTGGGCTTGGGCAGGGCGACGTAATCTTTAAAGCGCCTCGGCACCGGCACCCATTCGGAGTGGACGACCCCGAGCGCCGCATAACAATCCGAGACGTTCTCTGTGAGGATGCGGAATGCGATGAAATCGTTGATCTGGTCGAACTCCCGATCGGTCCGCCGCATCTTCTTGTAGATCGAGTAGAGATGCTTTTGGCGTCCGCTCACCTCGGCGGAGAATCCGCGAGCGAGGAGCAGCTTATGAATTCGGTTGCAGGTGTCGGTAACGTATTTCCCGGCCTCGCGATGCGCGCGCTGCACTTGGTCGTGGAGCCGCTCGTAATCGGCGGGATGAAGGTATTTGAAGCAGAGATCTTCAAGCTCGGCCATCATCCAGTGGATGCCGAGTCGCGCGGCGAGAGGGGCATAAATATCGAGCGTCTCTCTTGCGATGCGCTCTCTTGATGCAGGGCTCATGAAGTCGAGCGTCCGCATGTTGTCGAGGCGATCGGCGAGCTTGACGAGGAGGACGCGGATATCGCGCGCCATGGCGATGAGCATCTTGCGGAAGCTCTCCGCCTGCTGATCTTCCTTGCTCGCGAAATTCACCTTACCGAGCTTGGTCACGCCATCGACAAGGAAGGCGACGTCATCTCCGAAGCGCTCTTCGATCTCGCGGAGAGGCACGCTGCAGTCCTCGACCACATCGTGGAGGAGGGCCGCGGCGACGCTCCGCGCGTCGAGACGCATATCCGCGATGATGGATGCGACACTGACCGGATGCGTAAAATACGGATCTCCCGAACGGCGCATCTGGCCGTCGTGTTTGAGCGCAGCGAAATCATACGCGCGATGGATGAGGCTCACATCCGCGCCGGGATGGTAACTCGTCACCTTTTGTATGATTTCCGGGAGTCGATTCATCTTCGCTGGTTTTTCGCCTGATTCTCCTTCAGAAAGAGCGCTCAGTACAAAATTAACACTCTCCGCCCTACCTGCCAAGACGTGAAATCACCGCTGATACCCAAACGAGAACGAGAAGTCCCCGGATTGAGGGGGGTATTCATGCGTTTGGCGCTGATCGGGGGATTCATCTTCCTAGTGTATTCATTCTTGGGAGATTTTCAGGTCCGCGCCTCATTTCGCTACGAACTCCCCCATCCGCTGGAGAATGCGGAGCGGCTCGAGCTCGAGTATGTGGGAGGTGATGGAGAGCTGCTCGCGCGCGCGGTTTTCTATGGCGAGGGCTCCGAAGCGGAGGGCGGCGGAATCGGCCGAATCGAACATGAGGTGCGCCTTCCCAAAGGACATCACCGCGTCGAGATCCAACTCCATCAGCGCGGCGAAGTGCTTCGGAAGACCCATCCGTTCAAAATGCCTTTTGAGGGGATCGAGGTCGTCCGTCTGGGCCGCCGCTGAGCTCGCTTTCAAAGCCCTGTGCTTCAGGAGCACGTCCGCTCTGGCCGCTCGCGCGTTGGGGTCTCGAGGGCGGCGAAGCACTCGGGAGAAGGGCCCCACGCGGGACTCAAGGGATGGCGCTTGTCTCTTCGAGCTCTTTTCCGCGCGTCTCGGGAAGAAACACGAGGATGTAGAGGATGGCCACAAGGGGTAAGATGGCCGTCTGGCTGATGACGCCTCCATATCCGCCTGTTCGTGCAGCGAGTTCGCCGATGATGAGGGGCGCGCCAAAATATGAAATGCGGCCGAGGATATTATTGCACCACGCGAAGGCGGCGCCGCGATATTCCGTAGGGAAAAGTTCGTTCGTATAGGCGTTTGCGATCGGGAGGAAGGCTGTCGCGCAGAAGATCCCGAGCACCAGCGCAAAGGTGAGGGCCTGTTTGGTCTCGAGCGTAAAGCAAAGATAGAGACCTGCGGCCGAAAGCGAATAGACGATGACCGCACCGAGCTTTCGCCCAAGGATATCGATGAGCGGACCGACCATGAAGGCGAGCGGCACGGCAAGTCCCGAGGCAAGTGCGATCGCCTTTCCGACATCGCCATCCGAAAAGCCGCGCTCCTCCATCGCGAAGATCTTCCAAAATGCGAGCGCGTTCTGAGATGCGGCATAGGAGATGAACCAAATGCCGGCGACGAGGAAGATCCGCTTTTTATAGGGCGTCTTCCAGATGGCGAAGAGGCTCTCGCTCGCGCGGGGGCCGCTCGCGAAGCGGCTCGTCTCGCGAAGATTGCGTCGCGCGTAGGCGATGATGACGAGCGGGAAGGCGGCGATGAAATAGACCAGACGCCAGCCAAGGTCGGTCGTCACAAGCAGCGGGACCGTGATGGCGCAGGCGATGGAGCCGAGGGCGCTCGCGCCTTGGACGATGCCGAGAACGAGCCCGCGCTTTTCGGGGGGGAACTCTTCGGCGGCGATGATCATGCTCGTCGCCCATTCGGCGAGGAGGAAGATCCGAGCGATGAGCTGCGCGGCCACGAAGAGGTAGATATTGGGGGCAAACCCACTGATGAGCGTAAAGAAGGTGTAGCCGGCAATCGTGAGGGTGAGGACGCGGATGCGACCAATGCGATCGGCGAGGCGGACGACGAAGAGCGAAAGGACGGTGCCGATATTGACGAAGGCGACGATCCGGCCCGGCGCTTCGATCGGAAGATCCCAATACTCGCGGAGGTGGGGGAGGAGTTGACTGAGCGCGAGGAAATCGTAGCCCTCGAAAAACGTGGCGACGCTCAAAAAAGCGAGGAGACGCCATTGATAGGGCGTAAACGAGCCTCCTCGACCGACGCGAACAGGTTGCATGGCCCGATTCTTATCCGAGCTTGGGCGCGTGTGGGTGAAATAATGCGCTCGTCATCGCTTGGGCGTGTATGGATGGGCGTCGTGAATACGCGCCAGGAGGCCACGGCGCGTTCGAGCAGGGCTCTTGGTGTGTGTTTGCGCGCTTTCGCGTGAACAGTCCCTGGGCTTCGCGTGGTATGGAGCGGATGGGATCCGCTCGAGCTTTCGCAATGACGCTACTTCAACGCTTTATCGCCTCGCCGCGAGCCTTCGGCCTTTTCGTTTTTCTATTTGCCGCATTTCCGCTTTTTCAGTTGCTGGCTTATGATGCGAGGGTTGTTTGGGGGGCGCTTTATGGGATACCGCTTGCGGTGCTCGCGGCTTTCGGGCTGACCTGTGCCGTCCTCCCGCCCGTTCGGCTTGCGCACGGCGATGCGAAGCATGAGGGCGCGCCGAACGTTGAGGTCGGAGCCTCCTCCGCTCTGCCGGCGAGGCCGCTTTCGTGGCTCTTTGGGCTCGGCCTAGGCGGCGCCATCCTCACGGTGGTTTTGGGCGCACTCTTTGGTCAAGCGGGCGTCTCTGCCGGTTTCATTTTGATGGCGCTTGCCTTCGTTGCTCTCGGCGCCTCCGGATCGAGGGCAAGCGAGCGCGCGCGGGAGCTGAGCGGCGCGACTCTCAGCTTCGGCTTCGCCGTTCTCATTCTCTTTCCATTCCTTGGCGAATACGGACTGTGGGATCCTTGGGAAACGCATTATGGCGAGGTGGCCCGTGAGATCCTCGCTCGAAATGATTGGATTTCGCTCTGGTGGGCTCAGGATCATTTCTTTTTCTCGAAGCCCGTCCTGATTTTCTGGATGGAGGCGCTCTCGATGAGCGCGCTCGGCGTCGATCCGCTCCCCGATGCGAACCCCGCGCGGCTCGAGCTCGCCATCCGGCTCCCGACGGCGATCCTCTCACTCATCGCCGTGATGCTCGTGCAGCGCGCCGTCGCCAGATTCTATGGCGCACGCGGCGGAGTGGTCACCGCGATCACCCTCCTGACGCTCCCCCACTTCACACTCCTTGCGCGCCAGGCCATCACGGATATGCCGCTAGTGGCGTGCGTGATGGCGGCGCTTGCGCTGCTTGCCCTCGCCTTCGGAGAAGGAGAATCCGGCGGACGGCTCCGGACCGTTCACCTGGGCCGCCACGAATTTTCGGCAAAGCACCTTCTTCTCTTTTTTATCTCCCTTCTCGTCCTTCCCCAAGCGCTTTATCTGATCGGTCTCAATTTCCAGTACGGTCCTCTCGGCTCAGGGTCTGAGGGGTTTGGATGGACCTCCGATCGCTTCCTTTTCGGTTCGGCCGGAAACGCCGATATGACGGGGAATCCCGAGCACCGGATGATGAGCCCGAGCGTCTCGCTCCGCGTTGGGCCGGTCGATCTCGCGCAGCCTTTCTTTCAGGGACTCCTCCATCTCGCGCTTCTCGGCGTCGCGCTCCGCTCGATCGCCCGTGAAGAGAGTCGCCGCGGGCTCCTCCTTATGGGGTTCTATCTTTTCTGCGCGCTCGCATTCATGGCGAAAGGGCTTCCCGGAATCGCGCTCCCGGGTGTGGCCGCTCTGTTTTATTTGATTGTGACTCGCCGCTTCTCACTCCTTTTTCGGGGTGAGCTTCGCATCGCGCGCGGCATGCTCATCATCGGGATCGTCTCCCTGCCGTGGTATCTCGCCATGTGCGTTCGGCATGGGATGAGCTTTCTCAACCGCCTCCTCATCCACGATCACATCAACCGGCTCGCGGCCGGGGTGCATGGCGATCAAGGCGCGATCGGTTATTTCCTCGAACAGCTCGGGGCGGCGACCTTCCCATTTACGGGGCTTCTTATCGTCGCGCTCGGTGCGGCGCTTTTTTCGCGAGAACGGGGAGAAGAAAGAGGTCGAGGAAGAAGCGATCTGCTCCTCGTCTTCACGCTCTTCTTCTTCGGATCCTTCACGCTATTCAATGCGATGGTGACGAAGTTTCACCATTATATTTTCCCCGCCGTCCCGCCGCTCGGGGTGCTTTTCGCTGTCCACTTTGAGCGCTACCTCGGGCCAAAGCGGAGCACCCCTCGCAAAGAGATCCTCGGATCGCTCTTGGCATCGCTCGGGGCGCTTCTCCTCGCCCTCGGTATGGCGGGCATGATCGGCGATCCCCGAGGCATCCTCCCCGAGGGTGAGGAGGGGGTCGACGCGATCTTCGACCGCGCTCTGCCGCTTCCCATCACGCTTTCCCTCTTCGTCGGTTCCATCTCGAGTTTTTTCTTCGCGCAGCGCTTTCTCGGCGAGCCGAGGGATGGGCAAGACA
>JAAZAH010000016.1 GCA_012514415.1 Sandaracinaceae bacterium | reverse complement strand
CGGATGCCGTCTACTCCTTCGAAGTGACGGAGAGGAGCCGGCTCCGGCTCACCGTCTCTGAAAGCCAGTTTGCGGGCCGGGTCTCCATTCGCAAAGCCTGCGGTGATGCCACGAGTGAGGTGGAATGCGCCGAGTTTCCAATGGCGGACATGAGTCAGAATGCGGAGCGCCGTTACGACTGGATCCTCGATCGCGGAACGTACTTTCTCGTGGTCGATGGGGCAGACGCTGGGAGCTTCGGCAAGGTGAAGCTCGAGGCAGAGCTTGCCTCATGGGCCGCGCTGGATCGCGGCTGCCGCAATGCGCCCCTTCTTCGCCCCGGGCGCGCAGTACAAGGAACGACCGAGGGCCTTCCGGATGAACACCGCGCAAGTTGTGCTGGAGGCGCGCAGAGCGGCGATCAGGTCTACCGCATCCAGCTTAGTCGCCCAGGGACCGTTGAGATCTCGCTCCGCGCAGAATACGACGGCGCACTTCACCTGCGCCGGGATTGCCTTGATCTCCGCAGTGAAATCGCCTGCAATGACGACGACGGGCCTCCGATGCACTCGCGCATCGTGCAGCAGCTCGACCGCGGCACTTATTATGTGATCGTGGACGGGTTCTACCGCGGAAGCGCGGGGGCGTACGAGCTCGTCTACGATCTGCGATGAGTCCGCTTCGGTGGCGGAGCTTGGACGAAGGAGTAGCGAAGGAGCTGTGATGAATCTTATGGACTACCTCAGCGCTCGCTTTCGCCGAGCGAAGGACGGCCTCCGCGAGGCGCCGCTCGTCCCCGGTGATCCCCTCACGGGTCATCTTCTTCGCTTTCGCGAAGATGCGATCGGCACCCTCGAGGACGTGGCTTCGCGTGGCGGTGAGGTTGTGCGCGCCCCATTCGGCCCTTTTCTCACCTTCGTGATCTCCGATCCCGAGCACGTTCAAACCGTGCTCGTCGACCGTCACCGCGATTTCCCTAAGTTTCAAATCGGGCAAAGGGCGCTCGAACAAATTCTCGGCGGCGGCTTGCTTACGACCGATGGTCCCCGATGGATGCGCTATCGGCGGACGACGCAACCAAGTTTTCACAAGCGAACGATCGATTCCTTCGATCGGGATTTCGTCGCCGCCGCCGAGCACGTCTTCCACGACGGACTCGAAGATGTGCGAATCGATGTTCACGAGGCGATGATGAAGACGGCGCTTCACGCCGTGTCGACGACGCTTCTCTCGGCCGATATTGCTGGAAAAGAAGCGATCGTGGCCGAATCGCTCGATTTCATCCTCCACATCACGCGCGAGCGCACCCTCCGACCGAGCCTCCCTCGCTTCATCCCTACACGCGAACATCGCGAGTTTCTGGAAGCGCTCGAACGCCTTGACGAGATCGTCTATCGCATCATCGCCGAGAGCCGCCTTGCCCAAGAGCCGTCGGGTCTCGTCGCTAGCTTAAGCGCCGCCGAGGATCCCGAGACCGGCGAGAAGCTCACGACGACCGAGCTACGCGATCAGCTGATTACCCTCTTTCTCGCCGGACACGAGACGACAGCGAGCGCGCTGAGTTTCTCGATCCATCATCTCGTGAGCCATCCGGAAATCTACCAGGAGATGCTCGAGGAGATCGATGGCGTGCTCGGCGATCGCGTCCCGACGTCGGAGGACCTTCCGAAACTTGATTTGACGCGAAGGGTGATCGAGGAGGCCATGCGGCTGCACCCGCCGGCTTGGATGATGTCTCGCGAGGTGCGCAAGGACACGCGCCTTGGAGAATATTTCATCCCGCGCGGCTCGGTGGTGATCATCCCGCCCTATTTGATGCATCGGAATCCGCGTTTTTGGGACGAACCGCTCCGCTTCGATCCCTCGCGCTTTTTACCCGAGGCGAGGCGATCGCGGCCCCGTTACGCGTATTTCCCGTTCGGGGGCGGTCCGCGCCTCTGCATCGGCCTCGGCTTCGCCCTCGCCGAAGCGACGCTCGTCCTCGCGCGTGTCTCGCAGCGCTACCGTTTTGAGCGCCCCGCTCACGCCGAACCCCTCCGATTGCGGACTCAGATCACGCTCCGGCCCGAGTCAGGCATGACGATGATCTTACGCCGACGCGGCGAGGCGCTCGAAGCCACCGAGAGCGTGCGTGAGGACGGGGTCGCCTCGCCGGAGTAGCGACCTGAGCAAGGCGGCTCGCTCTCGTCGATCAAGCAAGAGCGGGCCGCGCTGGATTCGTTCCTCGCGGCATGCATCGTCGGCGGCTTCGAAACGACGCGAGCGTCGCGGAGGCAAGCGTCGATCCGCGCGGCGCATCGCGCGAAAAGACGCGGCGAGCGTGAGGCGGCGACGGCGAGCATCCGGTAGATGCCGTACGGGCTTCGACGGATGCCGACGGGAGACTGGCCATCGAGGTCGTCTTCGGCCTCTGGGCGGTCGATGCAGGCGGCGAGTGTCAAGCTCAGGGCGGAGGTTTCGATGTTTGTAGGCGCAGGCATTTTTTGCGAGCCGTTGGCGATCGCGATGAAGCATCCCACAAGGGGGTCGAAAACGATTTTCAAATTCAATCTGCGGCCGCGAGATAGCCTAAGTCCTTGAAAAATTTATGAAATGCTCCAGAGTCTACGGATCCCGTTTTGCCGTACGGCCCACCCATTCAGGCTGGTGGCGGGACCTAGGTTGATTTTTGGGGTACACTTTAGGGAGATGTCGATCGCCGATACGAGAGATGAGCGGCTCCGCCGACTCCTCGTCCAAAAGGGCCTCAGGCTCACCGATCAGCGGATGGTGATTCTGCGAGAGCTCGACTCCGTCGATGCGCCGATAAGCCATGGCGAGCTGACGGAGCGCTTGGCGCATCACACGCTCGATCGAGCGACCATCTACCGGAACCTCCTCTCGCTTACCGAGGCCGGCATCCTCGTCCGCGCGCAGCTTGGCGATAACGTTTGGCGCTACGAAATGCCGCGAAGCGAAGGGGCGGCGCACGATGCGCATCCGCATTTCGTCTGTAACGATTGCGGTGAGCTCTCTTGCCTCCCCGAAGAAGCGATTCAGATTACCGAGGCCGCGCGCGAGGTCGAGATCGCCGAGGTCCAAGTTCGCGGCCGTTGTGCGGGCTGTGTGGGCGCCGGCTGACTGCGACTAGAGCAGCGGCTTGAGGACGCGCGCCGTCGGGCTCGCGCGGCTCTCTGCAATCGCCTCGGGCGGTCCGGAGCCGAGGAGCTTGCCGCCGCGCGTCCCTCCGGCGGGGCCAAGGTCGATGATGTGATCTGCGGAAGCAATGAGGTCGAGATGGTGTTCGATCACTACGACCGTATCGCCTCGCTCGACGAATCGCTCCAAGAGGTCGAGGAGGCGTTTTACGTCTTCCCGATGCAGACCCGTGGATGGCTCGTCGAGGATGTAGAGCGTCCCGGCCTTTTGTGTAGCGCCGAGCTCCGTGACGAGTTTCAGCCGCTGGGCCTCGCCTCCACTTAGCGTGCTCGAACGCTGCCCAAGCCGGAGATAGCCGAGCCCAAGCGCGCTCATCCGCCGGAGCGGTTCGGCGATCTTGGGGAGCGCTTCGAAGACGGGGATCGCTTCATCGATCTCGAGGTTGAGGATCTCGCCGGCGGAGAGACCACGGAAACGAATCTCGAGCGTTTCGGGGCTGAAGCGCTGACCTTTGCAGCTCTCGCATTCGAATTCGACGCTTGGAAGGAAGGCCATTTCTTCGACGATGACGCCATTTCCCTCACAGCTCGGACAGCGACCCTCTTTGACGTTGAAAGAAAAGCGCGAGGCCGTATAGCCACGAGCCCGCGCATCGGGGGTTGCGGCGAGCAGCGCGCGGATCGCGTCCCAGATCCCGAGGTAGGTCGCGGGTACGGAGCGGGGGGTCCTGCCGATCGGACTTTGATCGACCTCGACGGCCCGGTGGATCGTGGGCGGAAGCGCGATCGAGCGAAAGGGAAGCGCTCCTTCTGTCACAAAGCCGAGCGCGTCTTTGACCGCAGGTAGAAGAGTGCCGCGGATGAGCGAGCTTTTGCCCGAGCCGCTCACACCCGTGATGAGCGTGAGGCGCTCTGCGGGGATGGCGATGTCGATCTCTTGAAGATTGTGTCCGCTCGCACCTTTGAGCTCGATCCAATGCTCGGATTTCGGCCGGGGGAGGCGGCGCTCGAAGGGCGCGTCGATCGAGGGGAGGGTGATGCCCAGCTGCTCTGAGCGAAGCTTTTCCGGCGGCCCTTCAGCGAGGATCTCTCCGCCGCGATTCCCACCGCTCGGTCCAATATCGATGAGGTGATCCGCCGCGAGGAGCACGTCGCTATCGTGCTCGACGACGATCACGCCATTTCCTTGTTTGACAAGCCCGCGCATCGCGCGAATCAGGCGATGCGTATCCGTTGCGTGGAGGCCAATGGTGGGCTCGTCGAGGACGTAGAGGATGCCCGTGAGGCCGGAGCCGAGCTGTGCGGCGAGTCGAACCCGCTGTGATTCTCCGCCGCTCAGGCTGTCTTCGCTCCGATCGAGGGCGAGATAATCGAGCCCAATCGCGATCAGAAAATCGAGGCGCCGTTCAATTTCTTTGAGGACGGGCCCGGCCACCGCCAGCGCCTTTCCTTCAAAACGCATCGTGGCGATTCGCTCTTTCAGCTGGGCGATATCAAGGCCCAGCAGCTCATGAAGATAGGTGCCGTCGACGGAGACGGAGCGCGCGAAATCCGAAAGGCGCGTGCCCTTACAAGCCGGGCATATGCGGCGTTCCGTCTCGCGCCGCCCCTTTTTCTTCGCGATGAGCGCTCCTTCGCCATCGCAACGGGGGCACGCGCCTTGGCGTGTATTGAAAGAGAAGAGTCGCGGATCAAGCTCGACGATTCGATCGTCCTCGGGTTCGAGACGGAGAGTAAGCTTGCCTTTTCGCCCGCGGAGATGAACCTCGCCGTCGGCGCGCTCGGCTGCGTCGCGAATCGCGCGAATCAGCTCTTCCCGTTCGCTCAATTTGACCGTCGCGATGGGAAGGGAGATGTCATGCTCCTGGTAGCGCTCAAGCGCTTTGAGCGTGAGGATTGAACGCGTCTTACCGTCGATGAGCGCCTCTTTAAATCCCTCGCGACGCGCGCTCTCGAGGACGTCTTTAAACAGTCCCTTGCGGCCGCGAACAATGGGCGCGTAGACTTTTGCTTTTCCGCGTCGTCCGTAGAATTTCTCGGCCTCTCTCGCGAGGGCGACGACGCCGCGCAGCGAGCCGTCGCCGGCGCCGTCATCGATTTTTCCGACGCGCGCATAGAGCAGGCGGATGAAATGCGCGATCTCCGTGAGCGTCCCGACGGTGGACATCGAACTTCCGCGCGTAAGTCGCTGCTCGAGCGCGACCGTCGGAGGAAGCGAGACGACGCGATCGACATCGGGCCGAGGGAGCTGGGGAAGATATTGCCGCGCGTACGGCGAGAGCGTCTCGAGAAAACGCCGCTGACCCTCCGAGTGGACGATATCAAAGGCGAGTGTGCTTTTGCCGCTCCCACTCTTTCCAGCGATGGCGACGAGACGATCGGTCGGGATCATGATCGAGAGGTTTTTTAGGTTGTGTTCGCGCGCGCCTTCAATGATGAGCTCGTCGCTGAGCTTTTCGCGCTGCCTCGCGGGAAGTTTGGTTGAGCGCGGCGGTGACGAAGCGCGCGTCCGAGCGGCTTCCGCGGTCTTGCCGCTCGCGCGGAGCAGCTCGGCGGGGGCTCCTTCGAAGACGATGGAGCCGCCCTCGGGTCCGCCTCCTGGGCCAAGGTCGATGACATGATCGGCGGTCAGAGCAAGCGAAAGATCGTGCTCGACGACGACGACGGTCCCGCCGGCGCTGACGAGCCGATCGAATGCGCGCTGCAGGAGAGCAACCTCGGATGGATGAAGACCCACCGACGGCTCATCGAAGAGAAAGAGCGTCCCTTCGGCGCGCTGACTGAGCGCGGAGACGAGTTTGAGTCGCTGGGCTTCGCCGCCGCTGAGCGCTTGTAGGGGCTGTCCGAGCCGGAGGTAGCCGAGGCCGATCTCCACGGCCGGCGCCAAGAGGCGCGCGAGGGGTCGATCGTTTACGAACCGTCTCGAGGCTTCAAGTACAGTGAGATCAAGAAGTTCGGCGGCGTTCAGCCCATCATAGACGATCTCGAGCGCCTCTTCGGTGAAGCGCTTTCCTCCGCAGCTCGCGCAAGGGAAGCTCACGTCGGCAAGAAATTGCATCTCGACCGTCTCGTGGCCTTGTCCTTTACAGACCTCGCAGCGACCGCCTTCGACGTTGAGGGAAAAATAACCCGATGAGAGGCCGCGGCTTCGCGCCTCGTCGGTTTCGCTAAGGCGTTTTCGCAGCACGTTCCACGCCGTGAGATAGGTCGCGACGTTCCCTCTCGACGTCCTCCCAAGAGGTGATTGATCCACTGCTTCGATGGCTCGGATCGCTTCGCCACCCTCAAGGCTTTCGAAAGCGAGAGGAGGGTTTTCGGTGGCGAGGCCAAGGGCTTCGGCGATCGCTGGATGCAGCGTTTCAAAAATGAGGGAGCTCTTGCCGGAGCCGCTTACGCCGGTAATGGCTGTGAGGCTACCGAGCGGGAGGCGGAGCGTCGCATTCTTGAGGTTATTGCCGCTTGCGCCTCTCAGGATCAGCTCACCCTTGGGAGTGCGTGGACATGCCTTAGGCTCAAGTGGGCTGCTCCACGCTTGGGCGGTGAGGGTGGAGGCGCGGCGAAGCGCTTCTGGTGTGCCGTCAAAAACGATCTCGCCACCCGTTGCGCCAGAGCCGGGACCGAGTTCGACGACGCGATCGGCGCCTTCGACGATGGCTTGCTCGTGCTCGATCGTCAGCACGCTATTGCCCGCGTGGGCAAGCCGGTCGAGGATTTGGACGAGGCGCGCGCTATCGGCGGCGTGGAGGCCGGCAGTCGGCTCGTCCAAGACGAAAAGAGCGTTGGTGAGGGTCGCGCCGAGCGCCCCGGCGAGGGCGACGCGCTGGGTTTCACCGCCGCTCAGCGTGCGGCTCTGGCGATCGAGTGAAAGATAGGAAAGGCCAACCTCTTCGAGGAAGCGAAGACGCGAAAGGCACTCATCGAAGAGAAGCTGAGCCGCTTTATTCGCTTCGAGCTCCTTTCGAGCACTCGTGAGAAAGGCGATCGCATCGCTCACGGGCATCGCAAAGAACTCGGCAATGTTTTTGTCGTGGATGCGGTAGAGGAGCGGCTCGGGGCGGAGGCGGGCTCCCTTACAGCGCGGGCATTCATCGTAGGCTCGGTAACGCGCCAAAAAGACGCGCACGTGCATCTTATACGCTTTCGTCTCGAGCCATTCGAACCAACGGAAGAGACCGCCCCAGCTCCGTGGAAAGCGCTTCCCCGGCGCTCCGTGGAGCAAGAAATCGCGTTCATCCGGGGTGAACTCGCCGATCGGTTTATCGAGATCGATGCCCGCCGCGAGCGCGTCACGGCGAAGGAGTCGGCGCTCCCATTCGGTCGCTTTTCCCGAAAATGGTGCGATGGCCCCTTGGTTGATGCTCTTTTGGGGATCGGGGAGCGCGCGGCGCAGGTCGAGGCCGATCACGCGACCAAATCCGCGGCATTCGGGGCAAGCCCCGAGCGCGCTATTGAAGCTGAACATCGCCGGCGAGGGATCGCGGTAGGAGATCTCACAGGTGGGACAGTCGCGATCGCGGCTGAATTGGACAATGCCGCCATCTTTGAGATGGATGCGCACGCGACCTTCACTGAGCCGGTATGCGGCCTCGATCGCCTCGATGAGGCGAGAGCGATCCTCCGAGCGCACGACGAGGCGGTCGATAAGGACGTCGAGGGGCTCGTCCTCGGGAGGTGAGCCGCAGCTTCGAGGGGCTCGCTCGGCGTCCGCTCTATTCTTCCGTTTGGGGAGCAAATCGCTTGGGCGAAGCTCGTCGAGATCCCGCGCCGCGCCTTGAAAATGGACGCGGCGATAGCCATCCCCGATGAGCGTCTCGCGGAGCTCGAGGAAGGCTTCGGCCGTACTCAAGCGGAGTGGTGCCGTGACGGTGATTCGTGCGCCGGGATGCTCATCGAGGAGGCGCGCCGCTACCTCGTCCGGCGGTTCGGGCCGAATGGCTTCGCCGGTGAGGGGGCAGTGGGGGACGGCGACGCGCGCCCAAAGATCCTTCGCGTAATCGGCAATCTCGGTCATCGTGCCGACGGTCGAGCGGCTCGTCTTGACGGGGCCTTTCCGATCGACGGCGACGGCGGCGGGGATCGGTTCGAGCGATTCGACGGGCGGTCGGGGGAGACGTTCGAGGAATTGCCGCGCGTAGGCGCTGAAGCTTTCGATGTATCGCCGCTGACCTTCGGCATAGAGCGTGGCGAAGGCGAGCGAAGATTTTCCTGCGCCGCTCGGCCCGACGAGAGCGAGGAGTTCGCCGCGCTCGATGCGCAGATCGACGCCCTTAAGGTTGTTGGTGGTCGCGCCGCGGAGCTCGATGGGCTTCATGGGTGAATCAAAAGGGGGAGCGTTTTTCGGAGCGCGTCGTTCGGCTCGACCGAAGCAAGGTGTTGGCGGACCGATTCCGATTGGAGCGCTCGTTGGTTCTAGCCCGTTTTGCCTTCGGGTAAAGTTGAGCCGAAAGTAGTCCTAGGTTGGCGCAAGGCACGCCGCACGCGGGCTTCGTCGCGCGGATGCATTCGAACGGATGGATCGGCGCGTGTATCTTTTGCGTTTTTCTTCGCGGATGAGCGATGGCATGGGCTCTTGTGCGTTGTGGAGGTAATATTACACATTTGCCGCAAGGATCGGGCACGCCGCGTGCCCCGGCGCATCCACCTCGATCTGCCGCACGCAGCGTGCTTCGACAGGCCTCGCTTCACGAAACCTGCTATTGCCAAGCATGGACGCTGAGAAAAAAGCGCAAATCGGAGGCTTTATCCAGAAGTTCTTCATCGACGGCGTGCCGCACAATAAGGCGATTGGGATGCGCTTCCTCGACATCAGTCGCGAATACGTCCGCTTTGCCCTCGATTACAATCCGCGCTTTGCCGGTCATCCCGAAACGGGTGTCATCCACGGCGGCGTCATCACCGCGTTCATGGACTCATGTTCCGGCGCCGCTGTCATGTCGAAAATCCGCGGAAAATCGCGCGCAGCGACCCTCGATCTGCGCATCGACTATATGAAGCCCGCGCCCCCCGGAGAGACGCTTCTCTGCGAAGCGCAGTGCTACCACACCACCCGCCATATCGCCTTTGTCCGCGCCGAGACCTTCATCGATTCCAAGGATGAGCTTATCGCCACTTCATCGGCGACCTTTGCGCTCATGCCTTTCGATATCTCCAAAATGCAAGAGGCGTTCACAGAGCGTTCCGCAAAGAAGGATCAGGCATGAATCTCCGTGAAGCCGTACTACGCGCCCGTGAGACGGGAGATTATTCTTCCATCCTCCCGCACATCCCCTATGCGGATTTTTTGGGCATCCGTTTTGAACGCGATCCCTTGGGCGAGGGACTCATTGGCCATCTTCCCTTTGCCGAACACCTCATCGGCAATGGCCGCGTTGGAGCCCTCCACGGCGGGGCGATCGGTGCGCTCCTCGAGTTCACCGGGACGTTCAACGCGCTTCACCTTTCGAGCGCGCTCACCATCCCAAAGACCATCAGCCTCACCATCGAGTACGTTCGCCAAGCGAACTTCGAAGATACATTCTGCCGGGCCGAACTCATTCGCCAGGGCCGGCGCGTGACGAACCTCCGTGTGATGGCGTATCAAAACGATCCCACGAAGCTCGTGGCCGCGGCGAATGCGCACTTTCTCACCGAACCCGTCGAGGGTGGAGAAGATCAGCCTGGTTGAGACGCGATTCGTAGCTTTCGCCGCCGTTCACGCAGCTCGACATTGCCGAGCTGGCCGCATGCCGCCATCACGCTCCGTCCCTTCGTCAGACGCCTTCGTACCACGAGCCCTTGCGCCCGGAGGAGTCCGATAAATCGCTCGGTCTCTTCTTCGCTTGGCGCCCGGGTGAGCGGCTGATTTCCCGGATTGTAGGGAATGATATTGACGAGCGCGCGCCCAATTGGCGCACAAAACTCAGCCACGCCGCGCGCGTCTTCTTCGCGATCGTTGATGCCCGGCATGAGACAATAGTTCACGCCGAAGGCGAAGCTTTCACGCGGGCGATAGGCGATCAACGCTTCCTGCACGGCGCGCAAATCGAAGCGTCGGTGAATGGGCATGATCTCCCGGCGAAGTGCATCCTCGACGGCGTTCAGGCTGATGCTCAGGTTGAGCCGTTTGAAGCCCTCGCCCGCGAGCCGGCGAATCCCTTCGGCGTGCCCAACGGTGCATACCGTGATGCGCTCTTGGGCCATGCCGAGTCCTCCAGGATCGTTCATCACGCGAATGGCTTGGACCACGGCTTCGTAGTTGTCGAGTGCCTCGCCCATGCCCATGAAGACGACGTTCTTGAAGTCCCACCCAAGTTCGAAACGGGCGACGTAAAGCTGAGCGATGATCTCGGACGTATCGAGCTTTCGGATGAGCCCAAGACGCGCGGTCTCGCAAAAAGCGCAGCCCATCTTGCAGCCGACCTGGCTCGAGATGCAGAGGGTGTACTTTTCGCCGCCCATCGGGATGAAAACGCATTCGATCTCGTAACCATCTGAAAGACCGAGCACAGCCTTGGCCGTCATCCCAAACTCGGAGGCTTCCTCGCGAATCTGTTTCACGACTGGGAGCTCGAAGCGAAACTGGCGGCGATACGCTGCGCATGCCTCATTCGACAGACCGAACGTTTCGGGTTCAAACCGCCCGCTCGAACTCATATGACGAAAAATTGCCCGTGCTTTTCCGCTCCCGCGCGGAAGTCTCTTTCCTGCTTCGCGTACGAAGTCATCGCTTGTGAGCGAGAGGAGAGAAAGGCTCTCCGTCGCGCCGACGGCCGCTTCGCTCACCGCCGCGCCCTCGCTCGCGTCGATTTCGATCGATAAATCACGCGCAGTGGCGTTCCTTGGAATCCGAAGCGCTGGCGCAGCTGGTTCACGATGTAGCGTGCGTAACTAAAATGAATGAGCTTCGAATCGTTCGCCATCACGATGAACGTCGGAGGACGCGTCCGCGCCTGCGTGACGTAATAGATGCGGACGGGCTTATTTTTGAATGTCGGGGGCGGGCGGCGCTCGATCACCTCGGCAAAGAATCGGTTGAGCTCGGCCGTGCTGATCCGCTTTCGGTGCTCCGCCACGGCGTCGTCGATGCGCGACAGGAGCTGATTCGTCCCGCGTCCCTCGAGCGCGCTCGTCGTGATCAGTGGCGCCCACGGACAGAATGAGAGCACATCACGCGCGTGGTCGATCGCTTTCTTGCGCTGCTCGGCGCTCATGAGATCGCTCTTGTTGAGTGCAATCACGAGGGCCGTTCCTCGTTCCACAGCGAGGCCGGCGATCTTCGCGTCTTGCTCCGCGGCTCCCTCATAGGCGTCGATCATCAGCACCGCGACATCGGCGCGATCGAGCGCTCGAATGGCTTGATAGACGCCGAGCGCCTCGACGCCGCCGGCTTTCCGGACGTTCCTCTGCCGCCGAATCCCTGCCGTATCGATGAGCACATAACGCTTATCGCCGCGCTCGAGCAGGGTATCGACACTATCGACCGTCGTCCCGGGGCGATCGTCGACAAGCTGACGATCCTCGCCGAGGAGTCGATTGATCATTGAGCTCTTGCCTGCATTTGGGCGCCCGATAATGGCGACGCGAGGGATGGATTCATCGAGCTCATCCTCCTCGGACGGCATCTCGTCCGGAAGAATCTCCGCGATGCGATCCTCAAGCTTTCCAAGCCCCCGCCCGTGAAGTGCGGAGATGGGGATGAGCTCGTCCATCCCGAGCGCATAATGCTCGAGAGCGTGGTGCGCCGCGCGCTCCGAATCGCTTTTATTCGCGACGTAGATCACAGGCTTGTCGGTTTCGCGAAGGAGTTTCGCCGCTTCATGGTCGGCAGGCGTCAAAGGCGCCGATCCGTCGAGCATGAAGATGACGCCATCGCATTCCTCGAGCGCAAGTTTGACCTGCCCGGCGATCCCGGCGCTTCGCGGATCCTCATCGAAGGGATCGAACCCGCCTGTATCGATGAGAGTGAACTCCTTACCGAGCGCCCAGCAGTCGGCATAATGCCGATCGCGTGTCACACCGGGCTCGTCCTCGACGACGGCGATCGAGCGACGCGCGAGCTTATTGAAGAGAGTGCTCTTTCCGATGTTGGGACGTCCGACGATGGCGATCATCGCGCGACCTGCGGTTGCTCCCGCGGGCCGGGCGGCGCCGATTCTTCTACGCTTGCTCATGAGCCTTCGATCTCGAGCGCGTACTCCCGCGCCTTCAACGGGTTGGATGTCCAGCCCTTCTCAACGCGCACGAAGGGCGTGAGATGGACGCGCTTTTCGAGGAACTCCTCGATGCTTTCGCGCGCCGCAATGCCGATGGATTTGATTTTGGAGCCCTTGGCGCCGATCACGATGCCTTTATGACTCTCTTTTTCGACAATGAGCGTTGCCTCGATGATGGCGCGTGAGCCCTCGTCCGTAAAACGATCGATGACGACGCTGATGCCGTGGGGCACCTCGAGCGCGGTGCTCCGGATCGCTGCTTCGCGAATGAGCTCAGCGACGAAAAAACGCTCCGAGCGATCGGTGAAGAAGTCCTCATCATAAAGAAGGCCCTCGGGAAGCCTCTCGCGAATCTCTCTGATCACGCCTTCGAGGTTCTGCCGTTTCAGCGCCGAGATCGGGATGATCGCCTTGAACTCCTCGCGTTTTCCGAGCTCGGCGAGGATCGGGAGGAGTTTCGATTTGTCTTTGAGGCGGTCTACCTTGTTGATCGCAAGGATGACGTCTTTTCCCGCAGCGCGGGCGAGCTCAAGGGCCTCCTCATCCTCGCGATCGAGCACGCCTCTTCGAGGATCGCCCGGTTTCGGTTTCCGGAGCTCGGTGACGAGCAAGACGAGATCGGCGCCCTCGAGCCCGGCGGTCGCTTGCTCCTTTAAAACGCGTCCGAGCGCGCTCTTGGGTCGGTGAAGGCCGGGGGTATCGATGAACGCGATTTGCGTCGGTGGATCGTCGGTCGCATAGACCGCAAGCACGCTCGAACGCGTCGTCCCAGGCTTATTCGTCGCGATAACGAGCTTCTGCCCGAGGAGCGCGTTCAAAAGGGTGCTCTTCCCAGCATTGGGCTTGCCGAGGATCGAGCATCTTCCTCCGCGCGGGAGGCTGTCTTCTTCTCTTTCGCTCATGGGCGACAGTAGATCTAGCAGCGAAACGCCAAAGATGCCCGACGAAGCGCTTGGAGGCCAGATGGGGTTTAGCCGATTGTGGCCGCGGCCTCGGGGGGGGGCCCCGAAAGTGGAAAGCGAATTTTAAAACACGCGCCCCCGAGCTGTGAGGTCTCAACCTCGATATTTCCGCCGTGATCGCTCACGATTCGCTCGACAATGGCAAGTCCGAGCCCCGTTCCATCGTCCTTCTTGGTGTAGTAGGGCTCGAAAACGGCATCGCGCTCTTCGTCCGGGATGCCTTTGCCGTCGTCTTCCACGATGAGTGTGGCATCAAGCTCATCGAGCCTGGTCGTGATCCGGATCTTTTGCTTGGCTTCCGCAAGGGCGTTTTGGATGAGGTTGGTGATGAGTTGAGTAAGCTGCTCGCGATCGCCGAGCAACTCGAGCGGCTCGGTAAGCCGAAGCTCAATTCGGGGATCGTCATAGGGTGCGACGGTGCGTTCGACGAGCCGGCTCAGATCGAGGCGATCGGGGGAGGGCGGAGGCATTCGGGCAAAGCGACTGAACTCGCTCACAATGCGCGATAGCCTCGTCACCTCCTCGAGCATGGTTTCGGTGGACTCCCAAAAGATCTCATCGAAATCGGGATGCTCTCGCTTCCGCGTCTTGCGGAGGGTCTCGATGGAAAGCTGAAGGGGCAGGAGCGGGTTTTTGATTTCGTGGGCGATGCGCCGCGCGACATCTCTCCAAGCCGCGATGCGTTCCGCGCGCCTTAACTTAAGGTGCGCTCCTCGAAGCTCATGCGTCATTCGGTTGAAGGCGATGAGCGCGCGGCCGATCTCTCCGTCCTCATTGCCTCCGCCAATGGTGGCTTCCAAATCGCCGGACGCGACGCGCCTGCTCGCCTCTTCGAGCGCCGAAAGTGCGCGACCGATTCGCATCGCGATCACGAGGCCGACGAGGAGCGCGACGAGGGCCGCCGTCAGGGCGACGCTAGCGGTGCCGGAGCGCACGAGGCGGATGTCCTCGGCGAGGACCTCGCGATCGAGATAACCGATGAGGTCGATCGCGCGCGCCCCATCGGCGTCTTCAAAGCGCGCGATAAGCTCGCTGTCGCTTTGGGGCTCCGTGGAGAGCTCGAGGACGGTAGCGCCTACCTGCCCTAGCCGGTCTTCACCGAGGTGTGCGCGGAGGGTTCGACCCAGCACAAGTGTAATCCCGGCCCCAGCGCGCCGGACGCTGCATGCGCGATAGATACGGGGCTCGTCTTCCTCGCTGCGACCGATGAAATGCCGCCCCTCACTCGTTCGCGCGGCCTCAAGGAGCTGAGGATCGCGGCTGCCCACAAGCGCAGGGTTGTGCGCCGACGCGCGAATGCGCGCGCCGCGCTGATCGAGGAGAACGAGCGAGTCGAAATCGAGTGAGCGCATGATGGGCGGGAGGATCCGCGCGAGCCTCGCCTCGCTCTCGGCGCCATCGTGTCCCGCGGAGATATCGATCAGGAATGCATCCACACCGAGATCGTCGACGCAGAGACGGCGAACGGCGTGCGCGTCAATTTCAGCGCGGCGAGCGAGCACGGCGCGCACTCCATCGGAACGCGCGGCGAGCGTTTCCTCCATCCGCGCTTCCTCACGCTCGACGAAGGTCCGTTGAGAAAAATACCCGATGAGAATCGGAGGTGCGACGCCGATGACGACGAAGGAGAGGATGAGGCGGACGCGGAGACTCCGCATCACAAGTCGAATTCCTCCATCAGGAGGGTGCTGGTATCGATGATCTCGGGGCGCCGCGCGAAGTCTTTAGGCGCCGTCCCACGGAGGAAGAGCTCGTCGATTGCCCCCTCCATGCCGGGGTAGGCGCGCAGGCCGCTTGCCGGATCGATCGCGACGACTTCAATCCCTTCAGGTCGGATGAAGTCACGCGCCGGACGCGTCCCTTCGGCGGCCTCCATCAGCTCGATGAAGATGGGGAGCGCTGTCCTCGAGCCACCTTCTCGCCTGCCGAGGGTGCGTCGATCGTCAAAGCCCACCCAAACGACCGCTGCGGTATCCGCGCTATAACCCGCAAACCAAGCGTCCTTTGAGTTGTTGCTGGTTCCGGTCTTTCCCGCAATCGGTCGGTTCAGCGCCCGCGCCCTCCTCCCCGTTCCGTCCGTCACGACGCTTTGGAGGAGCGAGGTGACGAGGTACGCCTCGGATGCTGTCAATGCATCTCTTCCAGGCCTCGGCGCCGGGAGATCGAGCAGTTCTCCGCCTGGCCCTTCTACAGAGAGAAAAAGCCTCGGCTCCTCATACCGTCCGCCGCCAGCGATGCCGGCATAAGCGCCGACAAGCTCGAGCGGAGTGACTTCATTGGCGCCAAGGGCGAGGGCGAGGTTGGGCTCGAGCGGCGATTCGATTCCGAGTGCTTGAGCCAGCTCGATGACGGAGGCCGGCCCGACCTCTTCCATGAGCCGGACGGTCACGAGGTTCACCGAACGAGCGAGCGCCTTTCGGATGGAGATGGGCCCCTCGAACCAAGGCTCTGCATTCTGCGGCCGCCATTTTTCATAGACGAGCGGGGCGTCGAGGATGCGCGAGGCGGGCGTGATCTTCCGCGAGCGGATGCCTTCCGCAAAGACGAACGCCTTGAACGTACTCCCCGGCTGCCTCTGTGCCTGCGTCGCGCGATCGAAACCGGGCGCGTTTTCGTAGCCACCGATCAGCGCGCGGATCTCACGAGAGCGCACATCGAGGATGACGGCGGCAGCTTGCGGACCGCGCTCGAGTTTTCCTTGGGCGCGGCGCTGCTCATCTCCGCGCTCGAGCATCGAAACCCTCATTCGGGAACCGATGGGCGCGAACTCCTCCATCGGAAGATTGTCCGGATTGTAGCGCGCCATCGAGGAGAAGCTGACCTCGATCTCGGGGCCGCCTGCGTCGAAGATGACGCGATCGGGATTTTTGAGATGATCCACGACCTCGGCAAGATAGGTCCGTCCAAAATGGAGGCGATCGATGCGCGGTATGGGCTCTTTTGCTGCCTTGCCGCGGGGCATCGGGAGTGGCCCGGTGCGCGCCTGTCGCTTATCGTGCTCACGAAGCCCGGCTTGGACCGCTTCCCGCGCGCGTTTTTGAAGTTCGAGGTCGATGGTGGTGCGGATGGTATAGCCGCCGCGCTTCATGGCCTCGTCGCCGACGAGGGCGCGTAGCATCTCCCTTGCCTTTTGCATCACCTCCGGAGCGCTCTCCTCGCGAGCAACGCGGCCGATGAGCTCGGGAGTGGTGCGCTTGGCCTCTTCGATCTCCTCGAGGCTGAGATCGGGCCAATGCGTCTCGCGCTTCGCTTCGAGCTGGCCGAGCACATAGGCCTTGCGGCGTGCCGCCGCTTCCGGATTTCGGTAGGGATCGAGGCGCGCAGGAGATTGAGGAATGCCCGCGATGTACGCCGATTCGGCCAGAGTCAGTTCATCGATGCTTTTTCCGTAATAATAGCGTGCGGCTTCTTCAACGCCGTTTCTCCCCGAGCCGAAATTGATGTGGTTCAGGTAGAGGTGGAGGATCTCATCCTTTGTGAGCTCCTGCTCGAGATGGCGCGCGAGGATGAGCTCGCGAATTTTCCTCGAAATCGTTCGCTCCGGACTCAATAAGAGGAGCTTCACGACTTGTTGCGTGATGGTGCTCGCTCCGGTCGCTCGCCCAGAGAGCGCATCCTTGAAGACCGCGCGCGCAATGCCGCGGACATCGAATCCCGCGTGAAAGTAAAAATCCGCATCCTCTGCGGCAAGCACCGAGAGGACCATTACGCGGGGGATCTTTTCGAGCGGGACGATGGTGCGGCGCTCATCGTAGATCTCGCCGATGAGATTGCCATTCCGATCGAGGACACGCGTGGTCTGCGGGGGCGCGTAGTCGTGAATCGCGTGGACCGAGGGGAGGTCGCGGCTGAAGTAGACAAGCGTCGTTACGGCCGCAGTGACGCCGACGAAGAGCAGGACAAGCGTGAGCTTCAGAAGGAAAACGAACGCGCGGCCCTTGCCGGACCCACCGCGCTCCCCTCTTGATTTTTGCGCGCCTTTCCGGTTCGGCGTCCGCTTTTTATCTTGCGACGCCCTTCGGTTGGGCTGCGGATCGAGCCTGAGGCGCGGCGCATTCCCTCGCTCGCGATCGCTCTGACTCATCGATGGACCTCGGTTCTCATGATGAAATGCGGCTGGATTACGAGGTGAACCCGCCTTCCCTGAAGGCTACCCAGGTCCTCGCCGCGCTGCAATGCGTGCGCGCTCCAGGATGGATTCGGCCGAGCGCGTCGATGAAATCATCATGCGCGCTTCAAGGCGGACGCGCTCCTGCTCGGTGAGCGGCGCGTGCAGGCGCTGGCTGAGCGTATAGAGCGTGACCGCGGCTGCGACCGAAACGTTGAGACTCTCGACGAATCCGAGCATCGGGATCGCAAAACTCCCATCCGCGAGCTTGCGAAACTCTTCGCTGACTCCGCGATGCTCATTCCCCAAAACGACGGCGATGCGATCCCCCTCCTCGGGAAGGGTCTCGGGGCGGTGCTCGCCGTCCATCGCCGCGACGAAGATGCGATAACCCTCTTGTCTCAGCGCGTCCGTGGCCTGTTCCGGATCGTTGTAGCGGATGAGGTCGAGCCAGCGCTCGGTCCCTTTAGCGACCTTCTGATTCGCGAGGAAAGCTCCGTGCTCGGCGATGATATGTAGCCTTTGGATCCCAAAGGCGTCGGCGCTCCTCATGATGGCCGATGCGTTATGCGGATCGTGGATGCGATCCAGAACGGGGGCGATGGAGAGACTCCGCCCGGCGACCACTTCGCGGATGCGGCGCACTCGCTCAGGAGTGAGGTGAGCCTCGAGCGCACGTATCACCTCATCCGGGCTGAGATCGTCAGGGAGCTCAGGAGGTCCGTGGGCCTCGAAGAGGGGATCATTCATACGCTGCACCGAAGGACTTTACGGAGCTTTTTTGAGGCGGCAAGTCGGAGGAGGAGACCGAGCGCTGAGCTTCCAAGGCGATGTTCCACGGCACGGCTCTCAAAGCGATCAGACGCAATCCTTCTTCGGCTCGGCTCGGCCCGCGATCGCAAGAGGCTTAACTTGCGGAGGAGATGCGAACGCCGATCACGAGCGTTCCGTCGCGGTAGGCTTGTCCAACGATGAAGAACGGATCGTTTTCGGACGCGACGACGTGAAGCAGCGGCAGGTAATCCCCTTGGTCGGGTCGGTGGATCGAGACTTTCACGCGGAGTCGCCCGTTGGGGAGCACTTGGACAAGCTCGATTCGGAGCTTTCGCTTATTGGGGAGGACGAGCTCGCTCTGTCCGCCCGGCTCGAGTGCGAGCTTAGGGCGAT
This sequence comes from Sandaracinaceae bacterium, assembly GCA_012514415.1. Lineage (GTDB taxonomy): Bacteria > Myxococcota_A > Polyangia > Polyangiales > Houyiibacteriaceae > JAAYBZ01. The sequence goes on along the minus strand of JAAZAH010000016.1, from coordinate 8,426 downwards.
CGAGGAGCTCCATCGTCTTGAAGGCGTTAAAGGGAGGACGCGAGAGCGCCGAGAGATTGCGAAGCGCCGGATCGATCGCTCCGGACTCTTCCTTCGCGAGGACGATGAGGACATTGGCCTCGTATGAGCCCTCCGCTAGGGCCGGGGCGTGAATCGCGAGCAGGGCGCAGAGCGTCACCGCTGTGAGAAGAGCATGCTTTATCGCCTTCATCTCCATCTCCTATCAGAACCCTTCGAGCTCATCGATCCACACGACCGCCAACTGCTCGCCTTCGGCACCTTCGACGGTGAAGTGGGTGCCTGCATTCATGCCGAAGTCGACCTCGACGATTTCGCTCCCTCGTGGAGCCTCGGGGCCCGGCGCCCCGCCCGGACGCAAGACAAAAAAGAGCGCGGCCGCCGCGGCGAGGAGTCCGCCGACGACACTTGCTGCGCCGCCCCGAAGGACGCGAAAGCCCTTTCGCCGCGCTTCGGCCTTGGCACGCTCATCGGTGTCGCTGCCCACATCGTTCGCAGGCGCGTCGATTGCAGCCTCGATCCGTGCGAAAAGCGCATCGCTTTCTTCTCGGCTGAGCGTTCCCGCTCGCTCGTCGACGATCTCCGAGAGCAGCGCTCGGAGCACCTCGTTATCTTCGGTCCTGCTCATGATGCGTCCTCACCGTCTTTGCGCTCAAAATAATCACGGAGCGCGACCTGCATGGAGCGCCGCGCGTGGAAAAGTCGGCTCATCACCGTACCGCGTGGGATGCCGAGCGTTTCTGCGATCTCTTCATAGCTATAGCCTTCGAGATCGCGGAGGATAACGGCCGCACGGTGATGCTCCGAGAGCTGATCAAGCGCGCGTTTGATCGCCTCACGCAGCTCGCTCCGATGGGCCCCCTCGAATGCATTCACGCCGAGGCTCGGGCCGGGATCGGCGATGGCGGCCTCGTGATCCCCACGCCCCTCTTCGAACTCTGCGCTCGGCGCGCGATTCTTCTTTCGAAGGTGGTCGATGGCTGCATTCATGGTGATTCGATAAATCCACGTGTAGAAGCCCGAGGTGCCCTCGAACTTCGGTAGGTTTCGATAGGCTTTGACGAAGGCCTCTTGCACGACATCCATGGCGTCCTCACGATCTTTGAGGATCGAGAGCGCCGTCCCGAAGAGCCGCTGATGATAAAGGTCGTAAAGCTCCCGAAAGGCCTCGCGATCGCCCGACTTGGCGCGGCTTACGAGTTCCTCCGCGGCCGCTTCCTTTGCCCTATCGGCGCTCTCTTCCGCGAATTTTTTCTTATCGCTTGTAATGGTTTTCCTACCCGTTGGACGGCTGTGCGCCGGTTTGATTCACTCGGATTGTTCGATGCCCGGATGCGATGCCGAGGCGAGAGGGATCACCTTCCTCGATGGGAATGGACCGCGGCTCGTCACGGATGCACGACGTACGACCATACCCTCGGGGAGGATATCACGAACTAGGGGGAGGAAAACGGGCCGAGATCTTGTATAGAGAACTCTCCCAGATCGCGCCTCATCGCGCCGCTTCGGGATTGCACCTCGGAGCTGAGCCTTTTAGGGATGAGATGGCGCCGGCGTTCGGCATGCAAAACGCGAGCTGGCCTTCCTCAAAATGAGCCTCCTATCCAACCTCAACCCACCGCAACGAGAGGCCGTGCTTCACGAGCGCGGGCCGCTCGTTGTGTTCGCCGGCGCGGGAAGCGGAAAAACGCGGGTCATCACGCACCGCATCGCTCGGCTCGTCCGTGAGCTTGGCGTTCCGCCCTATCGCATCCTCGCGGTGACCTTCACGAACAAGGCTGCGACGGAGATGCGCTCGCGCCTCCGCGATCTCGTCGGCTTTGCTGCGGATTCGCTTTGGGTGGGCACGTTCCACGCCATCTGCGCGCGCCTTCTCCGCCTCCACGGCGCACATCTCGGAATCGACCGCCACTTCACCATCTACGACGATGCCGATCAACAAGCGATGGTGAAGCGCATCCTTCGCGATCTCAACATCGACGAGAAGCGTTATCCGCCGAAGATGATCGCTGGGAAGATCAACTACGCCAAACAAGAGATGCTCGGCCCGGACGACGTCTCTCAGGACGATCCCATCGCCAAGATCGCAAAGGATGTCTACGTCGTCTATGAGGAGCGGATGGAGCAGGCGAGGGCGCTCGACTTCGGCGACCTCATCTATCGCATGGTGCGCGGACTCGAGACACATCCCGCTTTTCGCGCCGAAGTCGAAGGGCGGTTCGATTTCATCCTCGTCGACGAGTTTCAGGACACCAATCACGCGCAGCTTCGGCTAGTTCGTGCGCTCGCCGCGCGACATCGAAATATCGTCGTCGTCGGTGATGACGACCAGAGCATCTACGCCTGGCGAGGGGCGGATCGGCGCAACATCCTCGATTTTCGGCAGTATTTTGAGGAGGCCGCGAGCATCAAACTCGAGCGAAATTATCGTTCGAGTGCGCGTATTCTTCGCGCGGCCAACGCGATCATCGAGAAAGCCATCGATCGCGAGCCGAAGCGTCTTTTCACCGAGCGCGAGGACGGCCCGAAGATCATCGTCGCTCAGGCGCTCGATGAGCGGGATGAGGCAGCGCTCCTCGTTCGTTCCATCCACGAGCTTCAAGCGGCGGGCTCCTCGCTCAGCGAGATTGCGATCTTTTATCGCGTGCATGCTCAAAGCCGCGCCATCGAGGAGGCGCTGACGCGAGCGGCGCTTCCGTATCGGATCGTGGGTGGGCTTCGCTTCTACGAGCGCGCCGAGATCAAAGACATCCTCGCCTACCTTCGGGTCATTACGAACCCCTCCGACGACGTGAGCCTCCTTCGGATCATCAATAAGCCGACGCGCGGGATCGGAAAGGCCACCTTGGATCGCCTCGGCGCGATCGCCGCGCGCCGGTCCATCTCGGTGCAGGCGGCGCTCGAGGCCGCGATCGACGAAAGGCTCTTTTCGGCCGGACCGCATCGACGTCTCAGCGAATTTATCGAACTGATGACGGAACTACGTGCCGATGCCGGCGAGCTCGGCCTTGGCGCCTTCACGCGGCAGCTCCTTGAAAAAACGGGCTATCGCGCGATGCTTGAAGCGGAGGATACGGTCGAAGCGGACGCGAGGCTCGAGAACCTCGGAGAACTTCTCAGTTCGATGGAGATCTATGAGCGCGAGAGCGAAGCGCCTTCGATCGCTGAATACCTCGAGAATGTGACGCTCGATGTCTCGCTCGAGGAAGAGGCAGGCGAGGATCGCCTCACGCTGATGACGGTTCACGCCGCGAAAGGCCTCGAGTTCCCGGTCGTTTTCGTTACGGGACTTGAAGAGGAGGGCTTCCCCTTCAAGGGACTCGAAGTCTGGGACGATCCGGATGAGCTCGAAGAAGAGCGCCGCCTCGCCTACGTCGCCATCACGCGTGCTGAGGAGCGCCTCATCCTCACTTGGGCGCATTCGCGAACCATCTTTGGGCAGACGAAGATGCGGGTCCCTTCGCGTTTCCTCTCCGAGCTGCCGCGCGAAGACCTTGTCGAAGTCGGCGGTTCATCCTCTTTTAGGCGACCCGCAGCGCGCCGTGAGCGCGCGTACCGCGGTGACTTCGAGGCGGCGAGCTACGAGGGGGTGGACGGGAGCTACGATGACTTCGATGGCGTCGATCTCCCGGCGGGTGGCACGCTCCAAGCCGGGATGAAGGTTCGGCATAAGAAGTTCGGCGTCGGATCCGTAATTCGGGTCGACGCAGGGTTTACGCCGAAGGCGACGGTCGACTTTCCTGGCTACGGGCGGAAGACCGTTCTCCTGAGCTTTCTGTCGCCGGCCTGAAAAAACTCGGATCAGGTGGCGGTTTCGTCTTCGCCGGGATTGGCGAGCTTTCTCGTAAAGAGAATGGCGTCCTTGCGCTCTCCGTCGACGAGGATGCCTTCGGCGAGGAGGCCGGTTTTTCGATAGCCCGCGGCGATAAAGGCTGTGCAGGTATCGAGATCGTCGATCGGAACGAAGGCAAAGCCTGCGACGATCCCGCGGCCCATGAGATCGTCCGAGAGCGCACGGATCGCGGCCGTGGCGGCGAGGATCTCGTTTTCCGTCTCCGGGGCGTAGAGCAGTTCAATCAGGGAATGCCCAAAGCAGTCTTGGAACTCGCCGCTTACGATATTGGTCGGCGTATCCTTCATCGTCACCTGATAAAAGATGCGCTCGGCGTCGCGCCCAAAGGGGTCGAAGGTGTGGAGCGCGGATTCGTTGGCGACGGCCTCGTCACGGAACTCATAGCCGTGGACATCCTCGATCTCGTAGCAGGTCTCGCCCTTGATGTGATCGGGGATGTCGCGCGCGGCTCGGCGCGCTTGGTTGATGATGCGCTCGGAGAGCTTATTGGCTTCGTCGGTGATCTCGATCGAGGCGCCCGAGGGATCGATCACGCAGCCGCAAAGATGCCCGTCGCTTCGCTTATAAAAGCCCGGGATCGTGCCCTCGCGGACGAAGCCCACGCGCGTCCAGCTCGAGACTTCATCCTTTTCGACGAGCGTGATGAGCTTCCGGATGCCCTCTTTTTTGGCAATGGATTGGATGTAGAGTCGTTTGGCAGGGAGAGCCCCAGCGCGAAAATCGATGATTCGGATAAGCTCCGTCCGTCGGTTGACGACGAGGCATAGATACGCGCTCTCGCTGCGAAAATAGAGCTCTTCGACCTCTTGATTCGGCTCAGCGGGCGTCGCCGCGCTCCCCTTCGACATCGTCATACGACCTTTCAAAATCGGCAATTTCTGTATCGCCTCGATGGGTTGAAGTCAATCGTTCCCCTGCATGGCCTCGAGCCCCTCGCTCCCGAAATAGAGCTTGACGAGGGCACGGTATTCATCACCGCGTGCGACACCGAGATCTCGAATTTTCCTAGCGATCTCAAGCTCTTCAAGGAAGACTTTTTCGAAGGTTTCGAGTGACTGTGCGCCCGGGACGAGGCGGCCATTAAGGAGGCTCGCGGGTGTGCCTCGGATCCCGATGATTCGCCCGATCGCGGTGTCGCCGCGCACTTCATCGTCGAAATGATACTCGTCAAGCGCGCCATCGAGCGCTGCCTCCGAAAGACCGGCGCTGAGCGCGAGCTCTCGGAGTCGCCCCTCGCTGAGCCGCTCTCTATCGGGGTGGAGCTCCGAAATGAACTCGTAGAACGCAGCGTCGCCACGTTCGACGCGGATGGCCTCGGCGACGCGCGCTGCGCCATCGGCGTGGACGTGACCGGGAGGCGGGTAGTGGAGCTGATAGAGGCGGATCTTGCCCGGATAACGTTCCATCAGCTCCCGGATGGTGCGCATGGCGATGGCGCAATAGGGACATTCAAGATCCGAGAAGAAGAGGATGGTGACCTCGGCATCCGCCGCTCCGAGGCGCGCGCGCTTACGGTTCAGCGGCAGTGGCGCGCGGGGCTCATCGCCAAGCAGTGCCTCGAGTGCAGCCTCATCGAACCCGAGCTCACTTCCGGCGGGCGACGCATCTTCAGTCGCTTTGAGCGTGGTTTGCTCGTTTTGACTCTCAGCCCCGCTGCTTGAGTTCGCAGGGAGATCGCTTGATTTGGGGGATGCTCCTCCGCCGCAAGCGGTGGCGAAGGCGAGGACGAGCAGAAAAAAGAAAGTGGAACGCATGAACGACCCCCGACTATATCACCCGCCCCCGACGAAGGCGCGAAAAGATTGGTGATTAAACGCGCAACGGCCGCCTTCCGAAAGGAGTGCGGCCGTTGACGTCGAGCGATGAGGGAGGCGGGTTACTTCTTCGCGAGCTCCTCGTCGATCACGCGCTTGAAGTTCTCGAAGGGCTGCGCGCCGCTGACGAGTCGGCCGTTGATGAAGAACGCGGGCGTTCCGATCCGCGCGCCGCTATTGCGTGCCGCTTGGTAGTCGGCGTCGACGGCGGGCTTATGACGCTCGCTATCGAGCGCCTTGCGGAACTCGTTCATGTTCACACCGCCGAGCTGCTGGGCCAGCTCCTCGAACTTCTCTCGGCTGAGCTGATTGTAGTTCTGGAAGAGAAGCTTGTTGTAGGCCCAGAACTTATCGTTTCCGCCCTGACGATAGACCTCGCGCGCGGCCTGCGCAGCGGGGTTCGCCTGGGGGTGGAAGTCGAGGGGAAGATCGCGCCAAACAAGGCGAACCTTATTCTTGTACGTATCGATGATCTGATCGACCGTCGGCAGGACGCGTGCGCAGAACGGGCACTGATAGTCGCTGAACATCTGGATCACGACCGGAGCGTTCGCGGGGCCGATCGCGGGAGCGCCAGCGGGGATGGGGATCTCGTAGCGCTGATCCGCCGCGGGCTGCTGCGGGCGCTGTGCATCGCCACCACCGATGAGCTTCGGGCTCGTTGCGCCGTCCTTGATCGCTTCGGCGTAGACGCGGGCGCGGGGGACGCCGCTTTCGACGATCTTCTTCGCGCGGGCGAGCTCCTCGTCGATCACCGATTTGAACGAGGCGAAGGGCTGCGCGCCGCTAAGGAAACGGCCGTTGATGAAGAAGGCCGGGGTGCCGCCAGCGCCGAGGCGCGAGGCCTTGGCCATCTGATCCTTGAAGACGGCGTCGTATTTATTGGTCTCGATCGCGCTCTTAACCTTGGCGACATCGAGGCCGGCCTCCTTGGCCCACTTCTCGATATTCTCGGGGTTGATGGAGCGCTGGTTCTCGAAGAGCACGTCGTGGACCTCCCAGAATTTCGCGTCGCCCTTTTGCGCCTTCGCCTCAAGGGCGAGAGTGGCCGCTGCAGCGGCGTGGGGGAAGCGGAGGAGGTTGTTCCACCAGACGATGCGGACGTCCTTGCCGTAGGTCTCTTCGATCTGCTTGAGCGTCGGGAGCACACGGTTGCAGAATCCGCATTGGAAGTTGCTGACGGCGACGATCGTGACGAGGGCGTCGTTCGGGCCGCGCTGGGGCTCATCGCCTGCGAGCTCGACCTTATAGACGGCGGCGGGATCCGGGCGCTGGGCGGCGGGGCGTGAGGGCTCGGCCGCAGCGGCGCCGTCACTCGCTCCGCGAAGAAGTGCGGCGTAGACATCCTTGCGCTCGATGCCCTTCTTCATGAGGGCCTCAGCGCGCTTCAGCTCATCGTCGATGATCTCCTTGAAGCGCTCAACGGGCTGGGCGCCGACGAGCTGGCGGCCGTTGATGAAGAAGTTCGGGGTGCCGCGGGCGCCGACCTTCGCGCCAAGCGCCTTATCGGCGTTGATCTTGTCGGCGTGCTTATCGTTCGCAACGGCCTCACGCACCTTCTCGGCGTCGATGCCGATCTCTTGCGCCCACTTCACGAAGTTTTCGGGCGTGAGCTGGCTCTGGTTCGCGAAGAGCTTATCGTGCATCTTCCAGAACGCCTCGCTGCCGCCTTGCTCAAAGGCTTCGAGTGCGGCGTTCGACGCACCCTGCGCGCCGGGCTGGAACGGAGTGTTGCGGAAGACGAGGCGGATGTTGTCGCCGTAGTCCTTGAAGAGCTGCTCGATCGTGGGGTTCACGCGGTTGCAGAAGGGGCACCGAAACTCGCTGAACGCGACGATCGTGACGGGTGCATCGACGGGGCCGCGGATGGGCTGATCTTTGGTGACGGGGACGCGGATGCGGGGAACGTCGCCTGCCTCGGGATGCGCCTCGCCACGCTCACCGAGCCCGTCGCCCTCGAGGACGGCCACTGCCGCGCCTTTACTAGTGCCTGTATCGTCGGCGCTTCGCTTACCGACCATATGGCCGACCGCAAAGCCCCCAACGCTAGCGATGAGGATCGCGATCAACGAAGAAGTTTTATTCATAACCAACCTTCACTCTCGCGACGCGCATGGCGTCACACAAAATCACCGTATCGGCGAACGTAAAATGCCCTAGCCCTTAGCAAACGTCGAGTGTATTCGTCTCATTTTGAGATTCAACCCCGACGAAATAAAGAAAACGAGCGGGCGCAGGGTTTATTCCGGGTGTGAGAGGTGGATGGGGGTTCAGTTGGGGGTGAAGCCGCGTTGTCGTCACGTGGTTGTACTCGACCTTATTTGGCTGCATTCGACTCCATCTGGCGCGCATTGATCGCGCAAGCGCGCGAACGGGCTCGGCCCGAAATTTCGCCCTCTCTCCGCTCTCGATTACCTTGAACCCTAACTAGGAGCTCCCATGGTCTTCGATCAAAAACGCCTCGATCGCGCCCTGCGCGAAGTCTTCGGCACGATCCCGCCTTTTGAGTGCGCGCAATTCGCGGCGGACGCGTCGACGCGGCGCTATCACCGGCTCCGCTTCGAGGATCGCCCTGAGACGCTCGTCGTGATGGATCTCCCCGAGAATTTCATGGCGAGCGATGAGCTCCTCGGCGGCGAGCCCCCGAAAGAGCTGCCCTTCCTTGAGGTCGCGCGCCTCCTCGAGGGCGCCTCCATCGACATCCCTAAGATCCACGCGGTCGATCTCGAATCACGCGTGCT